>JANJTH010000711.1 GCA_024711205.1 Planctomycetota bacterium
GAGCCCCGCCGCGCGCGCGGACCCGGCGCCTGCCCCCTCCGCCCCTGCGGCGCACACCCCGGCGCCCGGCCCCTCGCCGGGGGCCCCGGCAGGGCCCGAGCAGCTCCGCGCGCGCGCTGCCACCGAGCTCGCGCGCGCGCGCGCGCTCGTCGACCGGGGACGGGTCGACGACGCGCTCGCGGGGGTCGACGCGCTCCTCGAGGCCTGGTCCGGTCGGACCGACGCGGACGAGGCCCTCCGGGCGCTCGCGACCGGCCGGGCCACCCTGGTCGACCTCGCGACCCGGCGGCAGGCCGCGAAGCCCGCGGCTCCGCGGCAGGCGCCGCCACCTCCCGCGCGCGCGGCGGGGGCCGGCGAGGACGTCGACCCGGAGAGCGCGCGAGAGGACGGCGAGGTCGAGCTCCCGCAGCGCGGCGTGACGCTGCTCGACGCCCCGCCCCCGGCGGCGCCGACTCCTGCCCCGGCGCGCGAGGACCCGCCCGCCGAGCCCGCCAGGCCGGCACCGGCTCCGCCCGAGGCGGCCCCGCCGGAGGCCGCGCCGGGGCCGACTGCGGCGCCCGTCGCCGGGGCCACCCCGACGCCCGGGACCGGCGCGCCGGCCGGGGGGGCGGTCGCGACCTTGCGGGCCGCGGCGCTGGACGCGGAGTATCAGGCCCGGCGGGCCAAGCTCCCGGCGGGCGACGCCGAGGCCTGCGTGCGGCTGGCGCGGTGGGCCGAGAAGGAGGGGCTGTTCGAGGAGCAGAAGGACGCGCTGAGCCTGGCGCTCCGCGCCGACGCCACGCACAAGCGGGCGCGCAAGGCGCTCGACGAGCTGCTCGAGCGCGAGCGCTTCCACCGCAGCGCGCGGACGCCCTGGCGGCGCGACGCCGCGGTCCTCTACGTCGAGACGAACACCTCGCAGGCCCTGCTGCACGCCTACTGCGACGCCGTCTCGGCCTTCTACGCCCGGTTCTCGAAGATCTTCCGCGTCCCCAAGGACCCGGTCCAGCAGTGGGGGCGCAAGATCGGCGTGAAGATCTTCGCCACGCGCGCCGACTTCGAGCGCTACCAGCTCGAGACCGGCAGCGGCGTGGGCGAGTCGGCCGTGGGCTACTACACGCTCGACGCCAAGGAGCTCGTCCTCTACCACGACCCGAACGACCCCGCCGAGACCTTGAACACCCTCCTCCACGAGGGGACGCACCTGTTCTGCCACCTGGCGCTCGGCGAGCGCTTCCACGCGCTCCCGATCTGGCTGAGCGAGGGCCTGGCGGAATACTTCGGCACGGCGACGCTCGACCGCCGGACCAAGGACCTCACCGTCGGGGGGCCGTCGTACGGGCGGCTGATCCACGCGCGAGAGCTGATCGCCCGGCCCACGCTCTCGCTCAAGGGGACCCTCCTGCGGCACACCGACTACGGCAGCTTCGGGGTCGAGCGCTACGCGCTCTCGTGGGCCCTCGTGCACCTGCTGATCGAGAAGCCGCGCCCGGGCACGGACAAGCCCCTCTACCGCGATCGGTTCGTGCGCTACTTCGACGCCGTCGCGGGCGGCGGCGACCCCGTCTCCTCGTTCGAGGCGATCGTCGGCCCGTGCGAGGCGCTGGAGGACGAGTGGAAGGCGTACATCCGCGACTTCCCGCTCCCGCCGCTCCAGGCCGGGATCGCGCTCCTCCGCCGGCACGAGGCGGCCGACGCGCTCCCGTACCTCGAGCAGCACGTGGCGCAGGCGCCGCGCGACGCGCTCGGGGCCTACTACCTGGCGCTGGCCCTCTCGGCGCTCGAGCGCGCGCCCGAGGCCGTCGAGGCCCTCCGGCGCGCGGTCGCGGCGAACCCGGAGCTCGTGCTCGCCTGGGAGGAGCTGGCCTGGACGCTGCTGCTGCTCGACCGGGCGGGCGAGGCGCTCGAGGCCGCGCGCGCGGCGGTCACCCTCTCGCCGAGCGGCGAGCTCCACTACCTCGTCGCCCTCTGCGCCCGCTCCGCGGGGCAGCGCGACGAGGCGCTCGCCGCGCTCCGCGCGGCCAAGGACCTGCTCGGCCCGGTCCAGGCCGTGCTCGAGCTCGAGGCGCTCGTCCGGCGGGGCGGCTGAGCCGACCCGGGCGGGGTTCCCCGGCCCGGGCGGCCGCCCTACGATCCTGCCCCGGGCTGGCGCCCGGCGGAGGTGGCAGTGGGCGAGCGCGACAGGGCGGAGCGCGACTGGGCGAGCCTCGGCTTTCGCTACCAGCCCACGCCGTGGCGCTTCCAGGCCGTCTGGCGCGACGGGGCCTGGTCGCCGGGTGGGCTCACGGCCGAGCCCACGATCACCCTCGAGGAGGGGGCGACCGCGCTCCACTACGGGCAGCAGTGCTTCGAGGGGCTCAAGGCCTTCGCCGGGCCCGACGGCGCGGTCCGCCTGTTCCGCCCCGACCGCAACGCCGCGCGCATGGCCGCCTCGGCGCGGCGCATCCTCCTCCCCGAGGTGCCCGAGGCGCTGTTCCTGCGCGCCGTGACCGCCTGCGTCGACGCGAACCGCGAGCACGTCCCGCCCCACGGGAGCGGCGCCGCGCTCTACGTGCGCCCGCTCCTGCTCGGGACGGGCGACAACCTGGGCCTGCGCCCGGCGCCCACGGCCCTGTTCCGCGTGTTCTGCTCGCCCGTCGGCCCCTACTTCAAGGCCGGCCTGGCCCCGATCCGCCTGTGGGTGACCGCGCGCGACCGCGCCGCCCCGAACGGGACCGGCGCCTTCAAGGTCGGCGGCAACTACGCGGGCGGGCTCCTCGCCTCGCGCGAGGCGAAGGACCTGGGCTGGGACGAGGCCCTCTACCTCGACCCGCGCGAGCACCGCTTCCTCGACGAGGCCGGGTCCGCCAACGTGTTCGGCGTGCTCCCGCCCGCCCGCCCCGGGGGCCCGGAGCGGCTCGTGACCCCATCGTCGCCCACGATCCTCCCCTCGGTCACGATGGACTCGGTGCTCACGCTCGCGCGCGAGGACCTCGGGCTCGAGGTCGAGCGCCGGCCGGTGCCGCTCACGGAGGTGGGCGACATGCTCGAGCTCGGGTGCACGGGCACGGCGGCCGTGATCACGCCGGTCGCCGAGGTCGGGCACGCGGGCGGGGCGTTCCGCCTGCCCCGCGCGCCGGGGCCCGTGGCGCTCGCGCTCCACGGCCGGCTCACCGCCCTCCAGCGCGGCGAGGCGCCGGACCCGCGCGGCTGGACGGTGCGGGTGTGAGCCGGGACCCGATCCCGCCGGGGGGCGACCCGGGCGAGGGCGTCGGGCGGCCGTCCCCGGCCGACGGCGCCGGGCTCGCGCGCCGGCCGCGCGCGGTCCTGTTCGACGCGGGCGAGACGCTGCTCCTCCTCGACCGGGCCGCGATCGCGCGCGCCTGCGGCGGCGCGGTGACCCTCGAGCAGCTCGAGGCGGCGCTCCTCGACACGCGGCGCGCGATCGACGCGCTCGTGCTCCCGCACCTGGACGCCGGGCGCCCGGTGGGGCAGGAGCGCGCGCAGCGCGGGCGGCCCGTCGAGCAGCTCCTCCTCGAGCGGCTCGCGCTCCCGCCCGAGCGGGCGCGGGCGGCGATCGCCGAGCTCGTGGCCCTCCACGACGCGCTCCGCCTGTGGACCGTCGTCCCCGCGGACGCGCTCCCCACGCTCGACGCGCTCGCGGCGCGCGGGCTCCGGCTCGCCGTCGTGAGCAACTCGGAGGGGCGGGTCGCCGAGAAGCTCGACCTCGAGGGCTTCCGCGGGCGGTTCGAGCTCGTCGTCGACAGCCACCACGAGGGCGTGAGCAAGCCCGACCCGGAGATCTTCCGGCGCGCGCTCGCGCGCCTCGACCTGCCCGCCGAGGACGCGCTCTACGTGGGCGACCTGTGGTCCGTCGACGCGCTCGCGGCCCTGCGCGTCGGCATGCAGGCGGTCGTCGTCGACCGGCACGGCGGCTACACCGTCCCCTGCCCGCGGATCCGCGCGCTCGCGGCGCTGCCGGGGCTGATCGACGCCGCGCCGGCCTGAGCCCCGCGCCGAGGCGAAGCCCGAAGCCCCGCGCCGGGGCGGAGCCGGCTGCGTCCCCTGGCCCCCGGTCGGTCGGGCGTGCACACTGCCCGCCTCGCGGAGGGTCCCATGCCCCGGACTGCGCCCCTCGGACTGCCCGCCGGCGTCGCCGCGCTCGCCCTCGCCGCCGCCCTGGGCCCGGCCGGCGCGGCGCGCGCCCAGGACGCGCCCGACCGGCTCGCCGCGGCCCGCGCGCGCGGGCACCTCGTGTGGGGGGCCGACCTCGAGGGCGGCGCGCCGTTCATCTTCGCGGACCCGCGCGACCCGACCCGCACGGCCGGGTTCGAGGTCGACATCGCGAAGGCGCTCGGCGAGGAGCTCGGGCTCGAGGTCCGCTTCGAGCAGCGGGCCTGGGCCTCGCTCTACCAGGACCTCGAGAAGGGCGCGATCGACCTCGCGATGAACGGGCTCGAGGTGACCGACGAGACGCGCAAGCTCGCGCTGTTCTCGCGCCCCTACTACCTGTTCTCCGAGCAGCTCGTCGTGCGCCAGGGCGACGACCGGATCCACGGGCTCGCCGACCTGCGCGGGCGCCCGGCGGGCACGCTCGGCGGGACCCTGGCCGAGCGCATGCTCCAGCGCGCCGGCGCCGTGGTCCGCGCCTACGACGGGCAGGTCGAGCCGCTCGACGACCTCGAGCTCGGCCGCACGGACGCCGTGCTGCTCGACCTCCCGATCATCAAGTACTACGCGCACCCGCGGCAGCGGCCGGGCCTGCGCTGGGCGGGCGCGCCGGTCGGGCTCGGGGCCTACGCGGTCGCCGTCGCGCCCGGGCAGGAGCCGCTGCGCGCCGCGCTCGACGCGGCGCTCGCCCGGCTCGTCCTCGACGGCCGCCTCGCGCGGATCCTCCGCGGCTGGGACCTGTGGGACGAGCGGCAGTGGGCGCTCGTCCGCCCCGACGAGGCCGGGCCCGTGCAGGGCCTGTTCGAGGACGCCCGCGCGGCGAGCGCCGCGCTCGCGGCCGAGGTCGAGGCCGCGGCCGCGGGCGAGGCCCGGCAGAAGGCCGCCGCGGAGGCCGAGCGGCACTGGCTCCTCCGCCACGGGCCGGTCCTGCTCCAGGGCGCCTGGACGACGGTCTGGCTGTCGACGCTCGCGATGACGCTCGCGGTCGGCCTCGGCGTCCCGCTCGCGCTCGGGCGGCTCTACGGCGCGCCCGCGGTCTCCGTCGCGTGCGCCGGGTTCGTCGAGGTGTTCCGCGGCACGCCGGTCATGCTCCAGCTCTACGTGATCTACTACGGGCTCCCGCACCTGGGGCTCGACCTCTCGGCGGCCGCGGCCGCGCTGCTCGGGCTCGGGCTCAACTACGCGGCCTACGAGGCCGAGATCTACCGGGCCGGCTTCCAGGCGCTCCCCAAGGGCCAGCTCGAGGCGGCGCTCGCGCTCGGCATGACGCGCGCGCAGGCGATCCGGCGCGTGCTCCTCCCGCAGGCGTTCCGCATGGTCCTCCCGCCGGTCACGAACGACTTCGTGGCGCTGCTCAAGGACAGCTCGATCGTGTCCGTGATCGCCATGCAGGAGCTGACCAAGCGCTTCTACATCCTGGGCCGGAGCGACGTGACGCACTTCGTGCACCTCGCCGCGGCGACGGCCGCGCTCTACCTGCTCATGAGCTACCCGCTCTCGACCTGGTCGCGGCGCATGGAGAAGCGCCTCGGCGGAGGAGGCCACGCGTGATCGAGTTCACGGGCGTCCGCAAGAAGTACGGCGCGGTCGAGATCCTCAAGGGCGTCGAGGGGAAGGTCGAGCGCGGGCAGGTCGTCGCCCTGATCGGGCCCTCGGGCTCCGGCAAGTCGACCCTGCTGCGCTGCCTCAACTACCTCGCGCCCTTCGACGCGGGGCAGGTCCGCGTGGCCGACGTCACGCTCGGCCCCGGCCTGTGCGAGCGGCGCGACGCGGCGCTGCTCCGCGCGGCGCGGCTCAAGGCCGGCATGGTCTTCCAGCACTTCCACCTGTTCCCGCACCGGACGGCGCTCGGCAACGTGGTCGAGGCCCCGCGGACCGTGAAGGGCGTCTCGCAGGCCGAGGCCGAGGCGGCCGGGCGGGCGCTCCTCGCGAAGGTCGGGCTCGCCGAGCGCGCCGACCACTACCCGGCGCAGCTCTCGGGCGGGCAGCAGCAGCGGGTCGCGATCGCCCGCGCGCTCGCGATGCGCCCCGACGTGCTGCTCCTCGACGAGCCGACCTCGGCGCTCGACCCCGAGCTCGTGGGCGAGGTGATCGAGGTCCTGACCGCGCTCGCGCGCGAGGGGCAGACCATGCTGATCGTCACGCACGAGATGCGCTTCGCGCGCGAGGTCGCCCACGACGTGTGGGTGTTCGACGGCGGGGTGATCGTCGAGCGCGGGCCGGCGGCGCAGGTGTTCGACGCGCCGCGCGAGGAGCGGACGCGCGCCTTCCTCGCGCACCTGGCGCCGGGGCGGGGCCCCGGCGCGTGACCCTCGAGGTGCGGCTGCGCGCCGCGCGCGACCGCCTCGCCGAGGTCGTCCGCCGGTACCACGCGCGGGACGCGGAGTGGGCCCGGGACCGGAGCTGGGAGGTCCGCGCGCCGGTCCTCGTCTACCTCGCGTGGGTCCTCGTCCAGCACCTGCGGAGCCTCGAGTACGGCTCGTGGTTCGCGGGCATGAACCTCCCGATCCACGAGGCGGGGCACCTCGTGTTCCGGCCGTTGGGCGAGCTCCCCATGATCGCGGGCGGCACGATCCTCCAGTGCCTCGCCCCGATCGCGGCCGGGGTCTACCTGCGCTGGAAGCAGGACGACGCGTTCGGGGCCGCGTTCTGCCTCGGCTGGTTCGCGACGAACTGCTTCGACGCGGGCACCTACGCGGCCGACGCGCGCGGCATGCTCAACCTCCCGCTCGTGTCCTTCGGGGGCCAGTCGTTCGGCGCGGACGGCGGCGGCGACTGGACGCGCCTGCTCGGCCACTTCGGGCTCCTCGAGCGGGACCAGGCGATCTCGCGGGCCTGGCGGGCGCTCGGGACGGCGTCCATGCTCCTGGCGCTCGCCTACGGGGCCTGGCTGTGCTGGCTGATCGCGCGCGTGCGCCAGGGGCCGCCGCCACCGCCGCCCGCCTGGGTGCGCGGCGCGACGCCGACGCCGGCGGCCGCGGCCCCCGCGCCGGGCGCGCGGCGCGCCGCCGCCGGCGACGAGGGTCCCGGCAGGCCTGCGGATCCCGCGGGCCCGCCCGCGCGCTGAGCCCCGAGGCCGGCGGACCGCGTCGGCGCCCGGCCGCGTAGGATCGGCGCGTGCTCGGGCTCCTGCTCCTCCTCGCGTTCACGGTCCTGCCGCTCGTGGAGCTCGCGCTGCTCCTCCGCGTCGGCGAGCGGCTCGGGGCCGGCCCGACCCTCGGGCTCGTGCTCGCGACCGGCCTGCTCGGCGCGGCGCTCGCGCGCTGGCAGGGGGCCGCGGCGTGGCGCGCGATCCAGGTCGAGCTCGCGCAGGGGCGCCTCCCCGGGCGACAGATCGTCGAGGGCCTGCTCGTGTTCGCGGCCGCGCTCCTGCTCGTCACGCCGGGCGTCCTGACCGACGCCGCGGGGTTCCTGCTCCTCGTCCCCCCGGCCCGCCGGATCGCCGCGGCCGGGCTCGTGGCCTGGGGGCGCAGCCGCGTCCAGGTCGTGGGCGAGGCGGGCGGCCTCCCGCCGCCGGGCTTCGGCCCGGGGGGCTCCCCGCCGCCGCCCGGCTTCGGCCCGGGCGGCTTCCCGCCGCCCGGCTTCGGCCGCGGCCCGACGGGGTTCGAGCCGGGCCCCACGCGCGACATCGAGGCGCAGGTGCGGGACGCCGAGCAGAGCTGAGCGCTCCTGGAGAGACCCTCGGCGAAGGCCGCCACGAGGCCAGCGGCGTCGCCAGCGAGGCGGGGACAGCGCGAGCATCCCTGGACGGACCGTGAGCGGCGACCAGCCGAGCAGGCGGCGTCGTCGGTGAGCGCGGCCGAGCCGGCGACTCCTACAAGGGCTCCGGTGCGCGGGCGCCTCGCCGCGTCAGGGACGACCCCCCGCCAGGTGGCCCGGCCCGCGCCGCTCGTCTAAGCTCGCCGCGGCGCGCCGGTGGGGCGGAGCGGCGCGCCGGAGACCGCGCGCGCGTGGCCCGCAAGCTCGACGACTCGAAGCTCTCGGCCAAGGCGAAGCACGCCGGGGCCGTCCTGAACGAGCTCCAGAAGGCGATCCGCTTCTTCCGCCTCTACCCGCACGAGCACCCGTTCTGCGTCCAGTCGACCGCGGACTCGCACGCCCGCCTGCTCGGGTTCGGGGAGCGGTTCGGGGCGCTCGAGCTCCAGATCCAGCGCGAGGGCGTGTTCGTCGACGACGAGCTGGTGCTCCGCGAGTCCGAGCAGTCGACCGACCTCTCCCAGCTCCTCCATCCGGAGGGCGTGCGCGAGCTGTCCATCGAGGCCGGCTGCCCGCTCGAGGAGCTGCGCGACATGGTCACGATCCTCTCGGCCCACTACCCCGAGGGCCAGGAGGAGGTCTCCTTCGCGGCCGACCTGCTCACGTCGCTGTGGCGGCGGGACTTCGCCTCGATCGAGTACAAGATCCAGGACCAGCTCTCGCCGACCGCGGTCCAGGCCGGACAGGACGAGGCCCTCGCGCCGATCGTGCAGCGGATCGAGGAGGTCGTGGGCGAGCTCGGGGGGCGCGGGGACGGGGGCGACGACCCCGGGGGCGGCGGCCTCGACATCGACGCCTTCCTGGCCGAGGTCGACGAGCGCGCCCTGGCGCAGGCGCTCGACGACAAGGCGACCTGGGCGACCATGCCCGAGCGCGCGGAGGACTACCTCCACACGCCGCAAGGGGCCGGGCGGCAGGCGCTCCTCGGGCGCCTCCGCGACCCGCTCCAGGGCGACACGCTCGGCCGCGCGGCGGACGTCGTGGCCTGGGGGAGCGCGCGCCCCGACCTGGTCGCGCGCGAGGACGTCGCGAGGTTCCTCGCCGGCTCGACGCTCGCCGTGCTCGGCAAGGGTGACCTCCAGGCCGCGGCCGGCCTGCTCGAGCGCCTGCCGGACGACCCCGACGTGCGCGGGGCGGTCACCCAGCGGGTCGCCGCGCCCGAGGCGCTCCAGCTCGTCGTCCAGGCGGTCTCGGTCGCGAGGACGCCCGCGGACCAGGCCGCCGTCGAGGCCACCGCGCTCGGGCTGTTCGAGCGCCTCGAGCCGGCGGCCGCCGTCCAGGGCGTCGTCTCGATCTACCCCGGGGTCGAGAGCCCGCGCGCGCGGCGCGTCCTCCAGGGGGTGCTGGGGTCACGGCTCGAGGCCGGGCTCCCGGCCGTGACCTCGCTCCTCGAGGCCCCCGACGAGCGGGTGGCGCGGGAGATCTCCCGCCTCCTCGCGGGGGCCGGGCGCGACTCCGCCGCCTGGAGGGCGCTCCAGTCGGCCGCCCACGCGCAGGGCTCGTCCCGCAGCGCCACGATCGCCCGCGACGTGCTCGACGAGCTGACGGGCGAGAAGGGGCTCCGCGAGCGGCTCGCGGTCGTGCTCGAGTCGCCCGACCGCGACGCACGGCTCGCCGCGCTCGAGCAGCTCGGGCGGTCGCCACGGCCCTCGCTCTTCGACCCCCTCGCCCGGCTCGCCCACGGCGACCTGTCCCGGCGCGACGCCGAGGAGGTCGACCGCGTGCTCGGGCTCCTCGTCGCCGCCGGCGGGCTCCGCGCGGTCCGCACGCTGAACGACCTCGCCGACCGCCGCACCGGGCTCCTCGGCGCGTGGTCCGGGCCCACACCGCTCCAGCAGGCGGCGCGCCGCCACCTCGAGGCCCTCAAGCAGGGACGGGGCGGCGCCCCGTGAGCGGACGCCACCCCGGCCCCCGCGGGCCCGACGACGAGGCGACGGCGGGGCCTCCGCCCGCGCTCGACGAGGCGCTCGCGCGCGCCGTCGAGGGCGCCGAGGAGGGCTTCGACCTCGAGGAGGAGGAGGCGGACGCCGGCCCGTACCAGCGCGCGGGCCGGGCCGAGCGCAAGCTCGTCTCGACGCTCACGAGCGTGCTCAAGGTCTCCCGCCTGCACCGCCTCGACAACGTCGTCCTGAGCGAGGTGCTCGCCGAGTTCACGGCCGCGCTCGGCCAGCACCTCGCCCGCCGGCGCCAGGTGATCGTGCTGGTGGGCGAGAACCGGGTGTTCGTGAACGGCGCCGCGATCAAGGGCAAGCGCCAGGGGCACTCGTGGGTGCAGGACTTCGTCGAGTTCCTGGCCCGGTTCGGGCTCGGGGGGCTCGGCTTCCGGGGCGCGTGGACCCCGGAGCAGGTCCGCGCCTGGCTCGAGGCGACGCTGGCCGTGCAGGCGCGCGACCCGCAGGGGCGGCTCGAGGAGCTGTGCCGGCTCGTGCCCGGGGCGATCCACCCGCCCGCCGAGCTCGACCTCTACGGTCCGGAGGACGCGGCGCGCCTCGTCGCGAGCGCCGACGACGCGCACCTCACGACGTCGCAGAAGGCGGTCTTCTACTTCGCCCGCCTCCTCGCCCTCGTCGAGGGCAGCCACGTCGCCGTGCGCGCGGGGCGCTCGCCCGACTTCCACGTCCGGCACGTTCGCACGACGCTCATGAAGACGATCGAGAACCTGCAGTCGTCCGTGTTCCAGTCGCGCCTGCTCGCGCTCACGGCGCTCCCCGTCGACCCACGGGAGCCCTACGCGGGCGAGGGCGTGCGGGTGGGGCTCCTCGCGGCGGCGGCGCTGCGCCTGCTCGGGCTGTCGCGCGGCACGATCGCGGACGTGACGTTCGCCGCCCTCTACCACAACCTGGGGCGCGCGCTCGTGCCCCCCGCCCCGCGGCTCGACGGCGAGGGCGAGGAGGAGGAGGTCGCCGCGCAGGCCGTCGTGGCCGGGGTGGCGGCCGGCCTGCGCGGGCGGGGCTACGGCGAGGCGGGCCTCCTCCGGGTGATCGTGGCGCAGGAGCATCGCCGCGCCGAGCTCCGGCTCGGCGCCGCCGGCCTGCGCGCGCCCCACGTCCACAGCGACCTCGTCGGCGCGGTCGCCGCGCTCGTGCGCGCGGAGCAGGGGACGCCCTGGTCGCCCCCGCGCTCGCCGCGTGCGGCGCTCGCGGCGCTCGCCGCGCCCGGCGCGCCGTGGGACCCGGAGGTCGCGCGGCTCCTGCGGGACCTCCTCGGCGCGCTCCCGCGCGGGAGCTGGGTCCGCCTGCGCGACGGCTCGGTCGCCTGCGTGATCGACGGCGGCGCGCGCCGCGGGGGCCTGCCGATCGCCCGCCGCGTCGCGGGGCCGGGCGGCGCGCCCGACGGCCGCCGGACCGTGCTCGAGCTCGACCCCGCGGACGTCGCCGGGGACGTCGACCCGCAGGCCGTGACGCCGGCGTGGCGACGCGGCGTGCTCGCCTAGTCGATGGCCGCCCCCTCCGAGCCTGCCCAGTTCCCGCCCGACGCGGGCGAGCCGTCGCGCACGCGCTGGGGCACGGGCGCCGAGCCGGCCGGCGCGCGGCGGCCCGAGCAGGCGCCGGCCGCCGAGCCGCTCGACCCGGCGAAGACCCGCTGGGAAGGGCCGACGCGCCCGGGGCCGGACCGGCCGCCCGACGACCGGACGTACGCGACCTGGGACGGGGCGGACCGCGAGCCGACGCCCGCGGCGGGGCCGCCGGCCCGCGCGCCGGGTCAGCCCGGGGCCGGCCGGCTCGACGCGCTGATCGGGCGCACCCTGGGCGGCTGGCGCCTCCAGGCGATCCTCGGCCAGGGGGCCATGGGGGCGGTGTTCCGGGCCGAGGACCCGCGCGACCCGCGGCGGCTCGCGGCGGTCAAGGTCCAGCAGCCGCAGCTCGCCGACAGCGCCGAGGGGCGCGCCCGCTTCGTCCGCGAGGCGAAGACGCTCGAGCGGGTCGACCACCCAGGATGCTGCCGCTGCCTCGGCTGGGGCGAGGAGGACGGGCTGCAGTGGCTCGCGCTCGAGCTCATCGTCGGCAAGAGCCTGCAGGACGTCCTGCGCGCGCGCGGGACCGTGACCCCGGCCGAGGCGGTCGAGTGGACCCGGCAGCTCCTCGAGGGGCTCGGCGCGGCCCACGCGGCCGGGGTGGTCCACCGCGACGTGAAGCTCGCGAACGCGATCCTGGGCGACGACGGGCGCGTGCGCGTCGTCGACTTCGGGCTCGCGCGGCGCGACCAGGATTCCATGGCGCTCACGGCCGCGGGCGCGCTCCTCGGCACCCCGCACTACATGGCGCCCGAGCAGATCCTCGGCCAGCCCCTCGACGGGCGCGCCGACCTCTACTCGGCGGGGGCGTGCCTGTTCCACCTCCTGACCGGCCGGCCCCCCTTCCAGGCGCCCTCGGTCATGGCGCTGCTCAAGAAGCACCTGACCGAGCGGCCGCCGGCGCTCCGCTCGGTCCGCGCCGACCTGTCGCCCGGGCTCGAGCGCGTCGTCGACCGGCTCCTCCGCAAGGACCGCGACGCGCGCTACCCCGACGCCCGGGCCGCGGCCGAGGCGGTCGCGGAGGCGCTCGCGCCGGGCCGCGCGCGCACGATCGACGCGCGCGTGGCCCCGGCGCCCGGAACTGGCGCGGGGCCCGGGAGCGCGGCG
>JANJTH010000508.1 GCA_024711205.1 Planctomycetota bacterium
GCCGAGCGCCGCGCCGTGGCCTCGCCCGGGCCTCCGCGCGCGCCTCGGGCGCGTCGTGGAGGCGTGGCTCGGGCGGCTCGCCCGCCGGGTGCTCGCCGCCGGCCCCGACCGCGCGCGGGCGGCCTGAAGCGCCGGCGGGCCGCGGGGCCGCGCGCCGTCGAGGGGGCGCGCGTGACCCCTCGATGACCGAGGCTCCGGTATACCCGGGGCATGAAGACCCGCCGCCGCCGGGGACCCGGCCCCCTCCGCCTCGCGACCGCCGCGCTCGTCCTCGCCAGCGCCGGCTGCTGGGGCGAGACGATCGTCGACCCGGTCCACGAGATCCCGCCCGAGGAGGCGCTCCTCGTCGTGCCGTTCCGCGAGCCGCACCTGCCCGAGCGCTGGGACTCCCAGCTCGGCAACGAGCTCGCCCGCGACACGACGACGATCCTCACGCGCGAGGCCGAGTTCCAGGTCCGTCCCTACGAGGACGTGCTCTCGCTCTACCAGGCCGACGACATAGCCAAGCTCTCGTTCGGGCAGATCGCGGCGCTCTGCCGCGCCGAGTGGCTCCTGATCTGCGACATCGTCAAGTTCGACCTCAAGGACCCGAAGAGCATCAACCTCCAGCAGGCCGAGGCCACCGTGAAGGTCCGCCTGTTCCAGGTCGACCCGCCCGGGCGGAAGCGCGACGCGCGCGAGACGGAGCGCAGCCGGTCCCAGCGCGAGGCGCGCGAGGGCCTCGGCATGTCGACCCTCGTCGACGAGCGCGGCGGGCGGTTCGTCCGCGAGGACACGGTCGAGGCGAAGTTCCCGACCGACTTCCACAGCCAGTACGGGCAGCTCTTCATGGAGCCCGCCGAGATGGAGCGCGGGCTCGCCGGCGTGATCGCCCGCAAGGTCTCCAAGCTCTACTACCCGCACCCCGAGGAGAAGGTGCCCCGCGAGTAGCGCACCTGGCGCGCCGGAGACCCCGCTCTACAATGCCGCCGGGCGGTCGGGGCACGGGCCGCGCCGGAGGCAGTCCATGTCGGTCGCGCTCTCGCCCTCGCTCGCGTTCATCGGTGGGCTCGGCACCTGGGAGCTGCTGATCATCCTGATCATCGCGCTCCTGATCTTCGGGCGACGCCTGCCCGAGGTCATGCGGGGCCTCGGCCGCAGCGTGACCGAGTTCAAGCGCGGCATGACCGACATCACGGACGAGGCGACGGCGGCCCCGCCGCCCAAGCAGCCGGCCCCCTCCGAGAAGGACCCGCCCGCGACCGCCTGAGCCGCCGCGGGGCCCCCGCAGGCGGCGCGGCCTACCGGACCTGCGCGTCGACCACGAGCCGCGCGACGCGGAGCTCCGCGAGCTCCGTGTGGAGGCGCAGGAGGAGCGCGCCGGAGCTCGGGTCGACGAGGTCGGCCGGCGCCGGGTCGACGCGGTTCGCGCCCTGCTGGCGCTGGGGACGCGGGAGCGTCAGGCGCCGCATCCCGGTCTCGGGGTCGCGCTCGCCCTCGCGGAGGTCGATCAGGTCGACCCACTGCCGCGTCCCGAAGTGGTACGCGCGGAGCTGGGCCGGGACCTGCACGAGGTCCGGGACGCAGCGCCAGCGCACCGACAGGCGCTCGAGCGTGGTCGCGCCCGGGCCGGGGAGGACCGTCGCGAGGTCGACCCAGGCCTCGCCGGTGAACTTCGCGTCGAGGAGGGGGGGCGAGCCGGTCGTCCCGCCGACCGGGATCCAGGACGAGTTCGCGTCCGGTCCGCTCGCGAGCACGCGCGGCTCGAGGCCGACCCCGAACCCGGGTCGTCGCTGGGGCAGGGAGAGCTCGACGAGGACGAGGGCGCGGGCGACGGCGGGCGGCGCCACCCCGTCGATCGCGACGCCGCCGGGGTCGTGGGCGGCCCGCGCGACGAGGAGCGCCCGGGCCGCGCCGGGCCCGGCCGAGACGCGGGCGAGGCGCCAGCGCAGGGCCGCGAGGAGCCGATCCGCCGCCGAGCCGGAGAACGGGTCGCCCACCGCCACCCCCACCGAGCCGGTGTAGAGGGCGGGGAAGCCGTTCGCGGCATCCTGGCGCACGAGGGCGCCGGGGAGGCCGAGCCGGGACAGGTCGGCGGTCTCCCGGTCCCAGCCGGTGGGCCCGGCCGCGAGCTCGATGGCCTGGCCCGGCTCGAGCGCCGAGCCGAGGTCGAGGCAGCCCGCCTCGGTGAGGAGGAGGGGGGTCTCGAGCCGCAGGCCGGTCCGGTTCCGGACCGCGCCCACGACGCGCGGGCCATCGAGGGCGAGGTCGGCCTCGACGTGGCCGAGGTCCGCGCCCGCGAGCGTGCGGTAGCGGCGGAGCGCCCACGTCGCGCAGGTCAGGCGCTCGAGGCGCACCGCGGCCTCGTCCTGGCGCACGACGCCCTCGCGGCTCGTGAGGACCTCGGCCAGGACGCCCACGGCGGCCCCCGCGGGGGCCTCGCCGCCGACCTGCCCCTGCCGGGTCGAGAAGTGCCCGGTCATCGCCTCGACCCGCGCGCCGCCCGGGGCGAGCGGCAGCTCGATCAGGGCGGCGCGGGCCGCGAGGTCCTCGGTGCCCTTGTAGACCCGCCCGATCCCGTAGAACAGCGACGAGAAGGCGAGCGCGCAGGCGGCGCCGGCAGGGATCGCGAGCCCGAGGCGGCGCCGCGGCGCGAGGAGGAGGTAGGTCCCCGGCCCCACGAGCAGCACGTAGCCGAGCAGGAGCGGGGCCACGAGGAGCCCCGACGGCGGCTGGAGCCGGGTGATCGACTCGGACAGGTTGAGGAGGACCTCCTCGAGCGGGGGCGCCTCGAGCGCGACGCTGGGCGGGTGGAGCTCCTCCCGCGGGAGGCGCAGGAGGCCGCCCGCGAACGCGGGGAGGGCCCGCCAGCCGGCGAGCGGCGCGGCGTCGAGCGGGAACGCGAGGTAGGTGACCTGGCCGGCGCCGTGCCGCCCCCGGACGACGAGCGGGACGTCGCCCGCGCGCGCGAGGACCTCGGCGCCCGCGGCGGGCGCGGTCCGCTGCACGAGCACCCGCTCCTCGCCGGGCCAGCCCATCCCGAGCCCGAGCGCGCGCAGCTCGACGAGCGGGAGCTCCTCGGCCCGCGGCCCCGCGGCCCGCGTGACGGGGAGCGCGGCGCGCAGCGGCTCGGGGAGCTCGCTGCGCGGCGTGTCCGCGACGATCAGGTCCCCGCCGGCCGAGACCCAGCCGAGGAGCGCGGCGAGCTGGTCCGGCGCGAGGGCGTCGGGGTCGAGGTCCGTGAGGACCACGGCGTCCACCGACTCGTAGCCGGCGAAGTGACGGGGGAGGGCGGGGAGCTGCGCGACGAGCGAGTCGGCCCGCCACGGCCGCCGAGGGCCCGGGACGAGCGCGGCCCGGGCGAGGCGGGCCGCGGGCTCCGGATCGCGGGAGGTCACGACGAGGACCGCCAGGCGGTCGGGCTCGAACCCGAGGTCGGGCTGGACCGTGACGGTCGGCCCTTCGTCGGGCTGGAACGCGACGCACAGCGCCCGCTGCGGCTCGTCCTCCTGGCAGTAGTAGAGGATCGGCTCCGCGCGCCGTGCCCCCGCAGGCAAGGCCACGCGGCGCTCGTAGAACAGGTCCTGGGCGGGGGTCCGGCTGGCCGGGCCGCTCGCGCGGTAGACCCGGAGGACGCCGCGCACATCGCCGGCGCCCCGGTTCTCGAGGACGACGTGGACGTCGAGGAACCGGCGCGCCTTGCCCCGGAGGCGCGCGCCCGCGAGCCCGCCGACCTCGAGCAGGACCGGCTGCTCTCCGTCCTGCGCCGCGGCGGGGGGGGCGCCCGCCCAGGCCAGGGCGAGCGCGAGGAGGAGGACGCGCATGGGCACGGACATGGCCCAGGGTTGTACCCGCCCGCGGGTCGACCAGCGGGGAGGGGGCCGACGACGGGCGCCGGCAGCAACGTATCTAATGATACATATACATATCCGATGCGCATGAGCGGGCGAGCAATACAGATGGCGCAATCTATCAAGGCAGGTCGGTGTCGCCGGTCCGCGGGTCGGCGCGCCGAGGCCCCGCGCGCCGCCGATCAGGTAGGCTCCCCGCGTGATCGAGGTCCGCTGCGTCTGCGGCAAGCGCTACCCCGTGCCGGACGACAAGGCGGGCAGGAAGCTGCAGTGCCAGCGCTGCGGCGCCGTGCAGCGGGTCCCGCGCGCCGACGTCGACCTCGAGGGCGCGCCGGTGATCCCGTTCCAGGCCCCCGGCGTGGGCTCGGACGACGGAGAGCCGCGGCCCCTCGTGGCCGCCCCGCTCGACCTGCGCGAGCCGGTCCGGCGCTGCGGCGGCTGCGGCTACAGCGACGACGCGCGGCTCGCCGTGTGCGTGCGCTGCGGGCACGACTTCCGGACCGGGCGCCGCCTCACCCACGCGGCCGAGCGGGTCGAGCTCGAGGGCGGCGGCGCCGCGCGCGACGAGGCGCGGGTGACGCTCGACGGGCTGGTCGTCCTCGCGCGCCTGTGCCTGACGCCGCTCGGGCTCGCGCTGGGGCCTTGGGTCTCGTGGCGCTCGATCGCGGTCGAGCGGGCGCTCGGCGCCGAGGAGTCGCCCGAGATCCCGCGCATCCGCGCGCAGGCGCTCGGCGGCTTCCTCCTGTGGTTCGCGGCCCTCAGCCTCGCCGTGGTCGGCGCGGGCCGCGGGACGCCGCCCGCCGTCCGCGAGGACCACCTGTGCCGCGCCCGGCTCGAGCGCGCGGGCGCCGCGCTCCGCGCCCGCCTGGCCGCCGCCGGGCGCGTCCCCGCGGAGGGCCAGCGCTGGCCCGACGCGCTGGCCGCCCTCGTCGCCCAGGGCGCGCTTTCGCCCGACGACCTGCGCTGCCCGCGGGCCGACGGGCTCTACCCGTTCGGCCGGCGCGACGCCGAGCTCCTCGCGGGCGGGCTCGCCCCCGACTACCTGCTCCTGTGGGACCGCGAGGCGCACCCCGACCCGCAGGGGGGGCTCGTCCTGCGCGGGCTCCGCGCCGACGGGCGCGTGGAGGACTTCGCGCTCCGGAGCGCGCTCGACGTCGCGACGCGCCGGCCCCCGTATCCGGGCGGGGGCGGGGCAGGGCAGGGGAGCCCCGGCCCGGGGACCGCCCCCGTGACGGCGGGTGGGAGCCCGGCCCCTGCGCGTCCAGGGCCGCCGGCCGCCGAGGGCGCCGCGCAGGTCGAGGCGTTCCTCGCGCTCGCGGCGGCGATCGACGACACGGACCCCGACTTCTCCCTCGGCGTCACGATCGACGCCGACGTGTTCACGACCCGGGTGGGGCTCGCCCCGGGCGACCTCCTCCCGGCGCTGCTCGAGCCCACCGCCGCGCCCCTCGTCCGGGTCCAGGCCGCTCGCGCGCTGGCCCGGGTGGACCTGCCCCGCGACCAGCGCCGCGCGCTGTGCCTCCCCTTGCACGAGGACCCGAGCGGCGAGGTCCGGTTCGGCGCGGCCATGTGCCTGCGGCGGCTCGGCGAGCCGGCCTGGCTCGACGTGCTCGTGTCGACCCTCGCGGGCAGCGGGACCGAGACCCGCGGCGCCGCGCTGCGCTGGCTCGGGCGCGAGGCGAGCCAGGGCCCCGCCGAGGCCCGGCGGGTGCTCGCCCTCGCCCGGGACGCCCGGACCCGCCTGGGCCTCGCGCCCGACCAGGTCCCCTTCCCGCTGCCGGAGCCGGCGCTGGTGCACGCCGCGGCGCTCGTGGGCGACCGGGCCGTCGGGGCCGAGGCGCGGACGGCGCTGATCGGGGCCGGGGAGGCGGGCCTCCGGGCCGTGGAGGAGCCGCTCCGCGCGCCGGACCGCGAGGCGCGCGGCGGGGCCCTGGCCGTGCTCGCCGCGCTGAGCGCGCTCGGTCGCCTCCCGGCGGATGCCTACGTCGCCCGGGTCCAGGCCGAGGCCGACCTGGCGCTCCAGGCCGAGGCGATCGCCCCGCTGCTCGCGCCGGACGGCGCGACGCCCCTGCCGGCGCTCGCCTGGGCGCTCGGGGTCCTCCGGGCGCCCGCCAGCGGGGACCCGCGCCGCGAGGTGGCCCTGGCCGCCCTCGCGCGCGCCGGCCTCCGCGCCGACGGCCGGGACGCCGACGAGGGGGGCCTCCGGCTGCTCCTCGACGACCTGGCGGAGCCGGGCGACCACGCGGCCGTCCTGCGCGAGCTCGCGGCGCCGTCCCGCCTGCTCGACGAGCGGATCGAGGCCCGGCTCAAGCAGGCCTGGCGCCGCATGGGCGACGCCAGGCTGCGCCTCGCGCTCGTGCGCCTGCTCGCCACGCGCCCCCACGAGGCCTCCCAGCGCCTCCTGCTCGACGCCGTGGCCGACCTCGACCCCGAGGTCCGGGCGGAGGCGCTGCGGGGGATCGCGGAGGCCACCGCGCTTCGCAGCGACGCCTGGCGACGCGACGCCGGGCGCGCCGTGGCCCAGCGCCTCGCCCGCGAGGACCACGAGCCCGCGCGGCAGCAGCTCCTGGTCCTCGCGGCCGGCCCCCTCCTGTGCGCCCGGAGCGCCGCGGACGAGCTCCACCGCTGCACGCCGGCCTTCGTGCGCGCCCTGGGGGTGGCGGCCCGCAAGGACCGGCACGCGCTCCAGGCGCTCCTCCGGCACCCCTCGGAGGCTGGGGCGGCCGAGCTGATCGACCTCCTCGCCACCTGCGAGATCGCGCAGCCGGCCTTCGTGCTCGAGCACCTGTTCGACCTCACGGGCCTGACCTTCCAGAGCACCGACCCGTCCGCCTGGAGGCAGCGGCTCTCGCCCCTGCCGCAGGTCGTCGAGCGCCGGTTCGAGGAGCTCGGCCGGCCGCAGATGGAGGCCCTGCGCGCGCGGGCGCGCAAGGCGGAGCAGCGGCTCGAGGCCGCGCGGGCGGCCGAGGCGGCGGGGCCGCGGCGCTGAGCGGCGCGGCACCGCGAGGGGGAGCGGGGCCTGGCCGCCCGGCGCGGGCGGGGGCCAGTTCGCAGACGAGCGCGTCCGTCGCTGACGGGCGGCAGGGCAGGGGAGGGGGCGGGCACATGGCGCGGCGGATCGACCACCTGGGGATCGCGGTCAGGGACCTCGACCGGGCCGAGGCCCTGTTCGGCGCGCTGCTCGGGCAGGCGCCGGGCCCGCGGGAGCGCGTCGAGAGCGAGGGCGTGGACGTCAGCTTCTTCCGCACGGGCGAGAGCCGGTTCGAGCTCCTGGCCCCGACCCGGCCCGACAGCCCGATCCAGGCCGCGCTCGACAAGCGCGGCGAGGGGCTCCACCACGTGTGCCTCGCGGTCGACGACATCGACGCGGAGGTCGCCCGGCTCCGGGCGGCGGGGTTCCAGCTCGTGGGCGAGGCCCCGCGGCCCGGCGCCGGGGGCTGCCGGGTCGCGTTCGTCCACCCGAAGAGCGCGGGCGGGCTCCTGATCGAGCTGAGCCAGCCGCCGCCGGGCGGCGGCGGGCACTGATCAGCCCGGGGCGGCCGGCTGCGTGACCGGGGCCGGCTGGCCCGGCTGGCCCGGCTGGGGCGCAGGCTTGCGGCCCGCCGACGCGAGGACGACCACGAGCGCGATCGCCGCGAGGACGGCGCCGATGCAGCCCAGGATCTTCGCGGTCGACCAGGGCCGCTCCCCCTGCACCTCGCCCGTCTGGCCGTTGATCATGAACTTGAACGTCTTGCCCTGGTAGGTGTAGGCCGAGATGAACGCCGGCAGGAGCATGTGCCGGCTGCGCAGGTTCTCGAACCGCACGTCGACGGACACGTTGCGGACGGTGTCGGCCGCGTGGTCGACCCGGAGCCGCTGCTCGCACTCGCGCTGCTCCTTCTCCTCGACGCGCTTGCGCCCGAACTCGCGCCAGCTCACCTCCTGGTCGACCTGGTAGCGCTCGGCCTCCCAGCCGGCCAGGAACCCCGGCGCGTAGGCCTGGCGCTCGGCCATGTTCCAGGGCTCGATCGCCTCGACGAGCTTGCGCTCGACGCCGTGCGAGGCGCACACGAGCACGTCCTCGTGGCGGCCGGTCCGCCAGCCCGAGCCGGGCTGCCAGCGCGTCTTCTGGACCTTCCGCGTCTGGCCGTCGGGGCCCTTCTCGTCGACGTGGTAGTGCTTGCCCCACTCGCCCCGGAAGTAGCTCTTCGTGTCGACGTCGTAGACCCAGAACGGGAGGTAGACCCCGCGGACCTGCCCGGCGGCCGCGCGCTGCTTGAGGTCGCCCGGGGCGAACCACAGGCCCTCGACCCAGGCGCGGAACAGGGCGCCGGACTTCTCCTTCTGGATCTTGAACGGGACGACGTACTCCGGGGCGACCATGTCGCTCTGCTTCTCGTCCGGGAGCGCCACGACCTTCGTGGAGCCGCAGTACGGGCACTCCATCGACATCTGGGTCGCGCTGAACACGGTCTGGGCGCCGCAGTTCTCGCAGTCGAAGGAGTGCGCGTCCTTCGTCCCCCACCCGCGGGCCTGCGTGGCCTGGGGCGCCGCGTTCGCGCTCGGGATCGCGGTCCCGCAGGCGTCGCAGGCCGTCGCGTTCGCCTGGACCGTGTTTCCGCAGCTCGGGCACTGCACGGGGCACCTCCTCGGGGAAGGCGCGCCAGGCTACCCGGTGCCCGCTCGGTCGTCAAAGGGCTTATGACGCGCCGAGGGCAACATAATGGACCTTATCGGACGTTGGCTCCGGGACGGGGGGGGCCGAGGACCCAGCCCGACCTGTCCGCGTGCGTCCTGGAGGCTCCCTGGAGGTCGGGCCCGCGGACCGCGTCCGGGCTGGGCTCGCGGGCGGTCGGGCCGGGGCCACCGGCGCGCCGGCCCCGGAGGGCCCGACCGCCCACGTCGGTCGACCCCGGCGACGGGGCCTCGCGTCCGAGCCGGGCGGTCGGGCCGGCGCCGCCGGGGCCCGGCCCCGGAGGGCAGGACCGCCCACGCCGGTCGACCCCGGCGATGGGGTCCCCGCCCCCGCGCCGGGCGAGGGCGCTGGTCGACCGCCCGGGGGCCAGGAGCCTCGCGCGAGGCGACCCCTTGCCGGCGTCGTTCCCATCCCCGCGAGGCGGTCGCGTGAGGACCTCGCGGGAGCCAGCGCCGTCGGTCGCTACGCGACCTGCACGCGCGCACGAGCGTCCGGCGAGCCCGGCGCGACGGCCTCACGCTCCCGCGATGGTGGGCGGGGCCTCGCCCACCGCGGCCGCCCGGCGGCCCGGCACACCGGACCGGGCAACGCAGGGCGGCGCTCGCCTCGCCAGGGCGGGAGGGGCGTCCTGGCGCGCCGCCGGTGAAGGACCGTCGGATCGCCCCCTCGCCCGCACGGACCTCGTGGCGCGCCCCCCGAGCCTTCCGCCGCCCTGGCCCCCCCGGTCGCGCCCCCGCTGCGGCCCCCCGGGACGTCCGGCCCGAAGCTGCGCAGTATACATGGATATGTATACAGCTTGCAGGATACCAACAACACGCCCTCATCCGGCTCGGCGGGCCGGCCTCGGGGTTCGTCTCGCGCTTCGTCTCGCGAGCCGGGCCGCTGCATGGCTTCGCCTCGGTTCGTCTCGCCGTGACGCGAACCTGACTCGCCACGGTCGTAAGCCGCGTTGGGCCGGTGAGTCGCATGCTTGGCCTGCCGCTCGCTAAGCGAGGCAGGACGGAGACGAGACCCATGACCTCCCCCCTGCCCTGCCCCGCCCGCTGGACCCTGGCCCTCCTGGTGCTCGGCCTGTCCGCGACCGCCGGGGTCGGCTGCAACAGCAAGCGCGACGGCCAGGGGACGCTCCTCGCGACCGGGACGGGCGCGGCCACGGCCGGGATCACGTCGGGCGCGACGCCGGGCGCGCTCCCCCCGGGGACGCCGCCGATCGCGGGCATGCCCCAGGCGGCCGCGCTCGACGGGCCGTCGATCGAGATCACGTCGCCCGCGCCCGGCGCCGCCGTGACCGGGCCGCGCGTGACGGTCGAGGGCGTCGTCACGGACCTGGGGCTCGGGATCGCCGAGGTCCACGTGGCGGGCCGGACGGTGCCGGTCGACGCGAGCGGGGTGTTCCGGGCCGAGGTGGACGTGACGCCCGGGGTCGAGACCGTCCTCGTCGAGGCCTGGGACACGACGCAGCGCCGCCGGGCCCGCCACGTGAGCGTCGTCGCGGGCGACCTCGCGGCCGAGGCCGACCTCCTGCCCGGGGCGGCGTCGATCCGCGCCTCGGACGCCGCCCTCGACCTGATCGAGCCCCAGGTCGCCCAGGGCGTCGAGGCGCAGCGGGCGCAGATCGTCCAGCAGGTCCTCGCGACCCGCCTCGGCAACGACACGAAGATGACCGGGTTCCGGTTCGGCGCGGTCGGCGCGGACGTCGACGCGATCCAGGGCGGCGCCCGCTTCACGATCTCGATCGCGGACCTGGCCATGGACATCGAGCACAAGGCGAAGATCCTGTTCGTGTTCAACACGACGAAGCGCGGGACGATCCGGGCCCAGCGCCTCGACATCGAGGGCACGGCGGCGATCTCGGTCCAGGCCGGCCAGCCGAGCGTCCGCATGATCCAGGTCGTCGCCCGGACCCAGGGCTTCTCGGTCCCCGACTGGGCGGACGGCGAGGAGGGGAACATCCGGCGCGGGCTCGAGCAGTCGTTCGCCCAGGCCGCGGCGCCCGCCTTCGACCAGGCCCTCCAGGCGGCCTTCCGCACGACGGCCGGGACCCAGGCCCAGACCGTCGCGGGCAAGCCGGTCCGGGTCGACTGGCGGCTCGAGCGGCTCGCCTTCGACGACGAGGGCCTGACGGCGGTCCTCGGGGCGAACGTGCAGGCCGACCGGGTCGTCAACGCGAGCGGCCCGACCGGCTCGGTCGCGCGCCGCCGGGCGCTGCCCACCCTCGCGGGCGGCGGGCAGGCGGGCTCGACGAACGCGGGGCTCGCGCTCGGCGAGGACCTCCTCGCCCGGGCGCTGCACGCCGCCTGGCGCGCGGGCGCGATGGACCTCCGCCTCGACGCGGCGGCCGCCCAGCGGCTGGGCGTCCCGGCCCTCGACACGACCGCGCTCCTGCTCCTCGCGCCGGAGCTCTCCCAGGTGGTGGCGCCGGGCCTGCCGGTCGTCCTCGACGTGAAGGCGACCATGCCGCCCACGCTCACCGTGAACGCGTCCGGGCAGCACCGGCTCGCGCTCGGCGGGCTCCGGGTCACGACGCTGGTCCAGGACCCGCAGCAGGGCCTCATCCCGCTCGCCGACGCAGACTGGGCGATCGAGGCCGACGTGACCCTGGTGGCCCGGGGCGGCCAGCTCGTGCTCGAGCCGGGCGCGACCCCGCCCGTCTGCCACGTCGACACGGTCGGGGCGGCGGCGCCCGGGACCGAGACCGTCCTCGACCGCATGGCCCCGGCCCTCGGCGCCCAGCTCCTCCGCGCCGCGCTCGCCGGCCAGGGCGCCCTCACCGCCCCTGCCCTGCCCGGCTTCACCCTCGACGACCTCCGCCCGAGCGCGGTCGACGGCGCCCTCGTCGTCCTCGGCACGGCGAAGCCCGCGGCGACCCGGGCCCCCTGAGCCGGAGGGTCACGGCGGCCGCCAGGCCCCCCCGGGCCTACATACGTATAAATACATGCACGTGCGCCTGTGAACGCAGCAGTGTATGCATATATTTATAGATCGACACGAAGCCCGGCGGTCGCCCACCACTGGTGGAGCCCGTCGCTCCGCCACACGCGGTCGACCCCGACGTCGAGCCGCCAGGGCGCGAGGTCGAGCGTGAGGCCGAGCCCGACGGCGTGGCTGCGGAACGCGCCCAGGTCGGGGTCCTGCGTCCGCCGGTACGGCAGGGCGCCCTCGCTGAACGCGAAGAACCGGTCGTAGGCGTCCGCCGCGCGCTGGACGTGATGGCGGTAGAGCACGCGCGCCCGCAGGAGGTCGCGGACGAGCCACTGATGCAGCGCGGGCTCGAGGGTCACGGCCGTGAGCCCCCAGGAGTCCGCGTAGTAGCGCCCGCCGAGCTCGAGCGCCGTCCCCGTGGGGAGGAGCGCGCGGGCGCGCGCGAACCAGGCCCCGCGCAGGCGGCGCTCGGGCAGGGCCTCGGGGTGCTCGAACCCGGCGAACCCGCCGACGAGGTACGGGTTGGCCCCGGCGAACGCGGCGGCGACGACGAACGAGTTGAGCGGCGTCTCGAGCGCGCCCTCCTGCCAGGTGAGCGACGTCCCGGCCTCGCCGTGGAGCCAGGGGGTGAGCGCGCGGTAGTAGGTGAGCTCGAGCGTGCCCGTGCGCCGCGCGGCGGGGCCCCGGTTGATCCCGTCGTAGCCGATCCGCACGACCGTGTCGAAGAAGCCGCGCCCGGCGATCGTGAGCGCGTCGTTGCCGTCGGCGGAGGTCAGGGTGACCCGCGCGGAGCCCCCGAACGAGCGGTAGTCGCGCTCGAAGCTCCCGTGCGCGCCGACCCCGAGCTCGACCCCGGGCGCGACCCGCTGGCGGAGGCCCAGGTCGAGCCCGAAGTAGTAGTCGCCGGAGGCCCCCGACTGGAGCGGGAAGTTGTCGAGCTTCGCGATCGAGGCCGACGTGACGAGGTCGTGGCTGAGCTGGACGGACCAGCCGGTGTCGGCGTCCGCCTGGTGGTCGAGGAGCAGCACGGGCTCGATCACCGTGAGCGTCTCGTCGGCGAACGGGTTGCCCCGCGTCCCCCGCCGGTCCTCCTGCGCGTAGTAGCTCGTGCGCGCCGTGACGGTCGTCCGGCCCGGCGCCTCCTCGGCCTCGGGCGCGCGCTCCCCCGCGTCGGGGCCCGGCGCCTCCTGGGCGCGGGCGGTGCCCGCGAGCGCGAGCGCGAGCGCGAGCGAGAGCGCGGCCAGGGCGGACGTCCTCGCCCCGCGCGGGCCGGGCGCGGCCATCAGTAGCACCCGCAGCCGCCGCCGCCGCCGCCCGCGAACCCGCCGGCCGCGCCCTCGCGCGACGTCGTCGCCTTGCGCCGGAAGTGCCCCTCGGTCGGGCAGCCGCCGAGGTCCATGATCGGGTCGCCGAGCCCGCGTCGCTCGGTGAAGTGGACCGGCGCGCAGCCCGCTCCGGCCGCGCTCGCGAGCGCGAGCGCGAGGACGGGCCACGAGGGCCGTCGCGGGCCGGCCCCGCGGGCCTCCGCGCGGCCCCGCGACCTCGATGCGATACCCCGAGCGTCCACCTGGGGCGGTGTTATACTCCGCGCCCTTCGCGGCCGCGACGCGTCGCGCGCCGCCCGCCGCCGGGCCCGCAGGCCCCCCCAACCCGCAGCGAGGTTGCCGCGCCATGAGCACGATCTTCGTCCCCCGCGAGGTGGCGCCGGACGAGACCCGCGTCGCCGCGACGCCCGAGACGGTCAAGCGCCTGGTCAAGCTCGGCTACGCCGTGACCGTCGAGGCCGGGGCCGGCGCGCGCAGCGCGATCCCCGACGCCGAGTTCGCGCAGGCGGGCGCCACGCTCGCCGCCGACGGCGCCGAGGCCTGGGCCAAGGCCGACGTGGTGCTGAAGGTCCAGCCGCCCACGGACGACGAGGTCGACCGCCTCCGCGAGGGGGCCATGCTCATGAGCTTCGTTTGGTCGGTCCAGACCCCGGCGCTCGCGCGCCGGCTGGCCGCGCGCAAGGCCTCCGTCGTCGCGATGGAGGCGATCCCGCGCATCTCGCGCGCGCAGAAGCTCGACGCGCTCAGCTCCCAGGCCAACCTGGCCGGCTACAAGGCCGTGCTCCTGGGCGCCAACGCGCTCAAGCGGATCATGCCCATGCTCGTGACGGCCGCCGGCACGATCAAGCCGGCCCGCGTCGTGATCATGGGCGCCGGCGTCGCGGGGCTCCAGGCGATCGCGACGGCCAAGCGCCTGGGCGCGATCGTCGAGGCGACCGACGTGCGCCCCGCCGTGAAGGAGCAGGTCGAGAGCCTCGGGGCGAAGTTCATCGAGCCGCCGCAGGACGCCAAGAGCGAGGGCTCGGGCGGCTACGCCAAGGAGCTGACGCCCGAGCAGCTCGCGCGCCAGCAGCAGGTCGTGCGCGAGCACCTCGTCGCGGCCGACCTCGTCGTCACGACGGCGCTCGTCCCGGGGCGCAAGGCGCCCCTCCTCGTGCCCGCGGACGTCGTCGAGGCGATGAAGCCCGGCAGCGTGATCGTCGACCTGGCCGCCTCGCAGGGCGGGAACTGCGCGCTCACGGAGCCGGGCAAGACGGTCGAGAAGCACGGGGTGACGATCCTGGGCGAGCTCAACGCGCCCGCGCTCGTGCCGACCGACGCCAGCGCCGTCTACGCGCGCAACCTGCTCGCGCTGCTCCAGGACATGACGAAGAAGGATGCGCCCGGCCAGGTCACGGTCGACCTCAAGGACGAGGTCGTCGACGGGGCGCTGATCATCCACCAGGGCGAGGTCCGCCACGCGCCGACGCGCGAGGCGATCGAGAAGCTCGCCGCCCCGGTCGCCGGCTGAGCGCCGTGCGGGTCGAGGCTCGGGGGCCGCGCGAGCGGCGGGAGGACAGGCAGTGATCACCGCGCTGACCGTGTTCGTGGTCGCGATCTTCCTGGGGGTCGAGCTGATCAACAAGGTGCCGCCCACCTTGCATACGCCCCTCATGTCCGGCGCCAACGCGATCTCCGGGATCACGCTCGTGGGCGCGCTCACGTGCGCCTACAAGCTGGGCGACCACGCGGACCCCACCGTCGCCAACGTGCTCGGCTGCCTCGCGATCTTCGCGGCGACCGTGAACGTGGTCGGCGGGTTCCTCGTGACCGACCGCATGCTCGGCATGTTCGGCGGCAAGAAG
This sequence comes from Planctomycetota bacterium, assembly GCA_024711205.1. Classification (GTDB taxonomy): domain Bacteria; phylum Planctomycetota; class J058; order J058; family J058; genus JANJTH01. The sequence goes on from JANJTH010000508.1 coordinate 14,600, forward strand.
GGGGGCGAGTAGCCGATGGCCAACGAGCACCAGGCGCCGCAGGACGCGGCCACGCACACGGCCGTCCCGGCCCACGCGCCGGCGAAGGACCAGACCGCCGCCGTCAAGGAGGGGATCCAGGTCGCGTACCTGGTCGCGATCGTCCTGTTCGTGATGGCGATCAAGCGGCTCTCGAAGGTCAAGACGGCGCTCGGCGCCAACCGGCTCGCCTCGCTCGCGATGCTGATCGCCGTCGCGGGCGCGATCGGCGTCTACTCGCTCTCGAACCCGCTCGACTGGCGCTGGATCGTGGGCGGCGTGGTCGCGGGCGCGCTCGTGGGCGGGATCGCCGCGCGCGTGGTCCCGATGACCGACATGCCCGAGATGGTCGCCCTGCTCAACGGCTCGGGCGGCTCGGCGTCGTTCCTCGTGGCGCTCGCCGTGCTCGGCGAGACGACCGGGCAGTGGTCGAAGATGCCGGCCGGGGCGACCCTCGCCGAGGCGCTCTCGATGAACGAGGCGCTCGGGACCGGCCCGGTCGTGGCCGTCACGCTCCTGCTCTCGATCCTGATCGGCGCCGTGACGCTCACGGGCTCGCTCGTCGCCTACGGGAAGCTCAGCGGGCGCATGTCGGGCAACGCGATCGTGTTCGGCGGTCAGCACCCGCTCAACTTCGCGCTCGGGCTCCTGACGCTCGGCGCCGCCCTGTGGCTCGGGTTCGGCAACGTGGCCCCGGAGCACGCCTGGTACTTCGCCGGCGGCGTGACGCTGCTCGCGCTCGTGCTCGGGGTGCTCCTCGTGATCCCGATCGGCGGCGCGGACATGCCCGTCGTGATCTCGCTGCTCAACAGCTACTCGGGCGTCGCGGCGTCGATGACGGGCTTCGTGCTCGCGAACAACCTGCTCATCGTGAGCGGCGCGCTCGTCGGCGCCTCGGGCCTGATCCTCACGAAGATCATGTGCGACGCGATGAACCGCTCGCTCCTCAACGTCCTCATGGGCGGCTTCGGCATGACGGCGGGCGCCGCCGGGGGCGAGAAGACCGAGTACAAGAACGTGAAGAGCATGTCGGCCGAGGACCTGGCGCTCATGCTCGACGGCGTGAGCTCGGTGATCTTCATCCCGGGCTACGGGCTCGCGGTCGCCCAGGCCCAGCACGTGACCCGCGAGCTGGCCGACGTGCTCACGGCGCGCGGCTGCACCGTCCGCTACGCGATCCACCCGGTCGCCGGGCGCATGCCGGGCCACATGAACGTGCTCCTCGCCGAGGCGAACGTCCCCTACGAGCAGCTCGTCGAGATGGAGCAGATCAACGCGGACTTCAAGACGACGGACCTCGTGATCGTCCTGGGCGCGAACGACGTCGTGAACCCGCTCGCGCTCACCGACCCGCAGAGCCCGCTCGCCGGCATGCCGATCCTCCACGCCCACGAGGCGCGGAACGTCGTGGTCGTGAAGCGCTCGCTCGGGGCCGGCTACGCCGGGATCAAGAACACGCTGTTCGAGTACGACAACTGCCACATGCTGTTCGACGACGCGAAGCGGGCGCTCCAGACCACGCTCCAGGAGCTCAAGGCCGCGTGATGGCGCGCCGCGCGGGCCGGTCCGCGTGACGCGCAAGGGCGGGCCCCGGGCGGCGCCCGGGGCCCCGGTCCTGGTCCTGGGCGACCCCGACGAGGCCCGCCGCGAGGAGGTCCTCCGCGGCGGCGCCCTCGTGGTCCGCTCGCGCCAGGGCCTGCGCGCGGCCGACCGGCTGCTCATCGAGGGCTTGCCCGCCGCGGCGCCCGGGCGCCTGCTGTGCGCGCTCGACCCGGAGGCCGTCGTCGCGCGGGCGGCGCGCGCCCTGTGGGGGACCGCGGCCGCGGTCACCTGCTGGCACCTCGACGCGCACCAGGCCGCGCGGGCCCGCGCGGCGCTGGCCCGCGAGGAGGCGCTCGCGGGCGACGGCGCGGTCGAGCTCGTGTGCGGGACCGACCTGCCGGGCGTCACGGCCCCGGGCGAGCCCGAGGCCGCGGCGAGCGCGCCGTTCGACCTCGTGGCCCTGCCGCTCCCTCGCCAGCAGGAGGCGATCCTCGGGCGCGAGCTCGTCGAGGAGGCCCAGGCCGCCCTGGCGCCTGGCGGGCGGCTCCTCGCCGCGACCGACGACCGGAAGGGGACCTGGGCGAAGCGCGTCCTGCGCGACGTGACGGGGAACGCGACGGTCGTCGCCGAGGAGCGGCGCGGTGGCCTGTGCCTGGCGGCGCGGCGCACGAAGGCCCGCGCCGAGGTCCGGGATCACCGCCACGTGCTGCCCGTCACGCTCCGGGGCCGCCCGCTCCGGCTCGAGAGCCGGCCGGGGGTGTTCGGGCACGCCCGCCTCGACGACGGGACGCGCGCGCTCGCGGAGGCCGTCCAGGTCGCCCCGGGGGAGGTCGTGCTCGACCTGGGCTGCGGCTACGGCCCGCTCGGGCTCGCGCTCGCGCCCGAGGTGGCGGAGGGCGGCGGGCGGGTCGTGCTCGTCGACGCGAACGCGCGGGCGGTCGCGTGCGCGGGCCGCAACGCGGCGGCGAACGGCATCGCGAACGCGACCGCGCTCCTCCGGGCCGACCTCGAGGACCTCGGGCTGACGGGCGCGCCGGAGGGGCCGGCCGCGGACCTCGTGGTCGCGAACCCGCCCTACTTCTCGAACTGGCGGATCGCCGGGCGGTTCGTCGAGGTCGCGGCCGCGGCGCTCCGCCCGGGCGGCCGGCTCGTGCTCGTGGCGAAGGCCGCGCGCGAGCACGCGGACCTGCTGACGGCGGCGTTCGAGGACGTGCGGGTCGAGCTGACGCCGCGCGGCCACGGCCTGATCCAGGGCCGGCGCCGGCGCGAGGGGGCCCAGGTCGGGGCCTGACGCCGGACCTCAGAGCCCTTGAAGAAGTCCTCGGCGAAGGCCTGCGCGAAGCCAGCGGCGTCGCCAGCGAGGCGGGAGCAACTCGAGCATTCCTGGAGGGACTGTGAGTTGCGACCAACGAAGCAGGCGGCGTCGATGGCGAGCGCGGCCGAGCCGGCGACTTCTTCAAGGGCTCTCAGCCCGGCCGGCCCGCGGCGGGGAGCGGGTCGACCCAGCGCGGGGCCACGCGCGCCCAGCCGCGGGCCGCGGGGTCGGCCGGCGCGAGGTAGCTCCAGGCCGCGCACGTAGAGCGTCGGGACCTCCTCGAACCGGTCGAGCGCCGCGAGGGCGGCCGTGTCCGCGAGCGTCACGAGCTCGCCGTCCACGTGGGCGCCGGGCGCGGGCCAGGCCCACGGCAGGCGCCCGTCGGTCCAGAGCCCCAGGTCGAGCCCGCGCGCGGGGACGCGCCCACGCGCGTACGGGGCGAGGACGTGCGCGTTGCGCTGGCCCGCCTGGAGCGTCCCGTAGACGAACAGCCGCGGCCCCGGGTCGCTCACGGGGCGGGCGGTCCCGGCCGGCGCCCGCCGGCCGGGGCCTTCGCCCGGCTCCCGCCGGCCGGGGCGCACGGGCCGCGCGAGGTCACTTGCGCTTGCGGCCGCCGCGGGCGTCGAGCGACCGCTCGAGGTGGTCGGCCACCGCCTCGAGGACCTGCAGGCGCGCGACGCGCTTGTCGTTGCCCGCGACGAGCGTCCAGGGCGCGCCCGGCGTGCTCGTGCGCACGACCATCTCGTGGACGGCCTGCGCGTAGGCGGGCCACTTCTCGCGGTTGCGCCAGTCCTCGGCCGTGATCTTGTGCGCCTTCCAGGCCGTCTTCTCCCGCTCGCGGAACCGGCGGAGCTGCTCGCGCTTGTCGATGTGCAGCCAGACCTTGGTCAGCGCGATCCCGTGCTCCGTGAGCTGGGCCTCGAAGTCGTTGATCTCGGCGTAGGCCCGCGACCAGTCGGCCTCGGGCGCGAAGCCCTCGACGCGCTCGACGAGCACGCGCCCGTACCAGGAGCGGTCGTAGATCGCCCAGTTGCCGGCCCGCGGGAGGTGCCGCCAGAAGCGCCACAGGTAGTGCTGGGCGCGCTCCTCGTCGGTCGGGGCGGCGATCGGGACGACGCGGAACAGCCGCGCGTCGAGCGCGGACGTGAGCCGCCGGATCGCCCCGCCCTTCCCCGCCGCGTCCCAGCCCTCGAACAGGACCAGGCTCGAGACGCCGCGCCCGTGGGCCATCCAGGCCAGCTCGAACACGCGGCGCTGCAGCGCGTCCAGCCGGCGCCGGTAGTCGTCGTCCTCGACGCGCGCGGCGAGGTCCACCCGGTCGAGGACGGTCTGCCCGCGCTCGGCCCGGATCGGCGGGGCCGGGGCGGGCGCCGGCGGCTTGACCGCCGGCTTCGGCCCCGCGAGCCGGCGCTCGAGCGCCTCGCAGAGGATCGTGGCCGCCGTGAAGTCCCGGTAGCGCCGGTCCTCGGCCTCGACCACGTGCCACGGGGCGTGGGGCGCGTCCGTCCGCTGGATCGCCCGCTCGGACACGCCGCGGAACACATCGGTCCGCTTCGCGTAGCGCCGGGCGAGCGGCGTGACCTTCCAGGTCGACTTCGTGGCCTTGCGCGGGTGCCCGGCCAGCTTCTTCTGGGTCTTGCGCGACAGGTGGAACCACAGCTTGACGATCAGCGCCCCGTCCGCGACCAGCATGGCCTCGGTCGCCGTGATCCGCGCCATGGCGCGCTCGAAGGCGTCCTCGTCGATCCGCTCGTAGACGTGGTCGACGATCGGGCGCGTGTACCACGACCCGAAGAACACCCCGATCGTCCCCCGGGGCGGGTGCTCGCGCCAGAACCGCCAGGCCGCCGGGCGCTCGCGCATCTCGTCGGTCTCGTCGAAGAACGAGACGGTCCGCAGGCCGCGCGCGTCGAGCCACTCGTGGAGGCGATTGACGACCTCGCTCTTCCCGGCCCCCTCGACGCCCGAGACGATCACGAACACCGGGAACGAGGCCGCGCGGAGCTGGCGCTGCAGCTCGAGCAGCTTCGTCTGGAGCGCCGGCACCGCGGCGTCGTACTCGGCCTTCGACATCGACCGGCCCAGCTCGGCGGCTTCGAACATGCTCCCCCCCTCGGCTCCCCGCGCAGCATACGCCGGGCCGGGCGGCCCGCGCCCGAGGCCTCGATGCGCCGAGTCGCGCGCGGGACAGGGCGCCGGGCGGGTCCCGCGCGCGAGACACCGAGGCCCCCTCCTGGCTCCGGTTGCGGCGGGGCACGCGTCGTGCTGGGCTGGAGGCGATGCAAGGACTCGCCTGCCCGCCCTGCCCTGCCCCGCCCCGCGCGCGCCGGCGCCACCTCGCGCTCGCCGGGGCGCTGGCCCTCCTCGGCTGCCCCGCCCAGCCGCCTGGCGCGGCCCCGCCCGCCTCGGCCCCGCAGGCCTGGCGCCCGATCGACCCGGCCGCGACCCGGGACCACGCCCCGGCGGCGGCTCGCGCCGAGGCCGCCCGCGACGCGCTGACCGGCGCGCTCTCGACGCGCCTTCAGGCCGCACTGGCCGAGGGCGGCCCGGTCGCGGCGATCGGGGTGTGCCAGGACGAGGCGCCCCGCATCGCGGCGGAGGTCGCGGCCGCCCAGGGCGTCGCGATCGGTCGGACCGCGGCGCGCCTGCGCAACCCCGGGAACGCGCCGCCGCCCTGGGCCGCGGCCGAGGTCGCGCGCGGGCGCGAGGAGCCCTGGCTCGCGGTCGCCCCCGACGGACGGCTCGCGGCGCTCTATCCCCTGCGGACCGCCCCCCTCTGCGTGACGTGCCACGGGCCGGCAGACGGCCTCGCCCCCGCCGTGCGCGAGGCCCTCGCGGCGCGCTACCCTCGGGACGCCGCGACCGGGTTCGCCCCGGGCGACCTGCGCGGCTGGGTGTGGGTCGAGGTCCCGCGCGCGCCGTAGCCCGCCTGCGCGGGCCGCGGCGCCGGCCGGAGGAGGCGCTCATGGGCTGCGTGCTGCTGGTGACGGCCGAGGGGATCGGGCGGGGCGACGACGACCTGGGGCGTCGCCTCATGCCGACGTTCCTGACCAAGGCCCCCGCGGGCCTGGGCGAGCTCACGGCCGTCGCGCTGATGAACGGCGGGGTCCTCCTCGCGGCCGAGGGCGCCCCGGCGCTGCAGGCCCTCGGGGCGCTCGAGGAGCGCGGGGTCGAGGTCGTCGCCTGCGGGACCTGCGTCGACGCGCTCGGGGTCCGCGAGCGGGTCCGGGTCGGCCGCATCGGGTCCATGGACGAGGTCCTGGCCCTGCTCGGGCGCGCGACGAAGGTCGTGACCCTGTAGAGCGCGTGGCCCCGCCCCCGTAACATGCCTCGGGCCGCCAGGCGGCGAGGAGGGGCCGTGACGCTCGAGCAGCCGACCCACGTCGTCGCGATCTTCGGGGGCGCCTGCTCCGGATCCGTCGCGGCCGAAGCGCTCGCCGAGCGGGGCTGCCAGGTCATCGTCTTCGAGCAGAACGACCGCCCCTACGGGAAGATCGAGGACGGGCTGCCGCGCTGGCACGACAAGCAGCGCAGCATGGAGTACGGGAAGATCGACGAGCGGCTACGCCGCCCCGGCGTCACGTTCGTCCCGCGCACCCGCCTCGGGCGCGACCTCGACTTCGCGGACGTGGCGACCCGCTGGGGCTTCAGCGCGGTCGTGCTCGCCAACGGCGCCTGGAAGGACCGCCCGCTCGAGGTGGCCGGCGCCGACGAGGCCGAGGGCCGCGGCCTGATCTACCAGAACCCGTTCATCCACTGGTTCAACCACAAGGACGAGCCCGGCTGGAGCGGCCCGCGCTTCGAGGTCGAGGACGGGGCGGTCGTCGTGGGCGGGGGCCTCGCCTCGATCGACGTGATCAAGGTCCTCCAGCTCGAGCTCTACGCGCGGGCGCTGCGCGCGCGCGGGCACGAGGTCGACGTCGTCGCGATGGAGCACGAGGGGATCCCGAAGGCGCTCGCGGCCCTCGGGGTCGACCCGGCGGCGCTCGGCGTGCGCGGGGCGACGCTGGTCTACCGGCGGCGGATCGACGACATGCCGCTCTCGCCGGGCGCGCCGGCCGGCGCGACGGACGCGCAGAAGGCCAAGGTCGGGGTCGTCCGCCAGAAGCTGCTCGGCAAGGCGCAGGAGCGGTTCCTGTTCCACGTGCGCCCGCTGACCCTCCCGCGCCGGCTCGTGCTCGAGGGGGGCCGCGTCACGGGCCTCGAGGTGAGCTCCACGGAGGTCGTCGGGCGCGACGTCCGGCCGGTCGCCGGCAGCGAGGAGGTCCTCGCGACCACGCAGGTCCACAGCTCGATCGGGAGCATCCCGGAGCCGATCCCCGGGGTCGAGATGCAGGGCGTCTACTACCGCTTCACCGACGAGGCCACCGGGGCCTACGGGCCGCTCGAGGGCGTGTTCGGCGCCGGGAACGTCGTGACCGGCCAGGGCAACATCAAGGCGTCGCTCGACCACGGCAAGCAGGTCGCGGCGCACCTCCTCGAGCGGGTGCTCGCGCCCACGGGCGACCCCGTGGCGCGGGGCGAGGCCGCGGGGGCGGCCCTCGCCGCGGCCGTCGCCGGTCACGTCGCGACCCGCGCGCCCCTCGCCGCGGCCGCCGCCGAGGCGCTCCTGGCGCGCGCGCGCGCCCGGCAGGCCGAGGTGGGCTACGCGGGCTACGACGCCTGGATCGCCCGGCACGCCCCGGGCGCGTGACCTCTCGCGCCGCGCGAGCCCGGGCCGGGGCCCCGGGCCGGGCCGTCCGCCCGCCCGTCCCCTGGGGCCCCCGTGAGCGGGCGGCTCGACGCGGGCCCCCCCTTTGCCGGCGGCTCGGCGCGGGGCCCACGTGAGCGGGCGCCTCGGGGTGCTCGGCCTCGTCGCGCTCGGGGCCTTCGCGCTGCTCGCGTGGGTCGCGGCCGTCACGGCCCACCTCGAGAAGCGCCAGGCCGTGCGGCTCGAGGCCGAGCGGGATCGGCGCGCGCGGCGGCTCGAGGAGGCGGCGACGGGCCTCGGGCGCCTCGCGGAGCGCGCGCGCGCGCTCGGCCGCGGGCTCGCGGACGGGGCGCCGCTGCGGGTCCTGCTCGAGGAGGGCGCGGGGCCGGCCCGCCGCGCGGGCGCGTTCGCCGAGCTCGACCGCGAGCTGGCCCGGGTGGCGGCCGACCCCGCGGTCGCGGCGATCGCGGTCGAGACGGCCGCCGGCGAGCCGCTCGCCGGGTACGACGCCCGACCGGGGCGCGCGGGCAGCCTGCGGCGCGCCGTCGCCGCGGTCCAGGCGGGCGCGCGGTCGCACCAGCCGGGGGCGACCCCGCTCGCCGTGGAGGCCGACGCGGCCGGCGGCGAGGCGGCGCTCGCGTTCGCCTTCGACGTTCCGGCCGGCGCGGGCGCCGTCGTCGTCCTGGCCGTCGACGCGCGCGACGCGCTCCGCGCGTGCGCCGAGGCCGCGGCGGGCGGGGCCTGGGCGATCGTCGACGGCGAGGGGCGCGCGCTCGCGCCCACGGGCGCGGCGCTCCCGGAGGTCCCGGGGGACCTCGTGGCGCGAGGCGGGGCCCGGGCCGCGCCGCCGGACGCGATCGTGGCCGCCTACCGGGCCGGCTCGAGCGGCCTGGCGCTCCGGGCGCGCCTCCCCGCCGGGTCGGCCGAGGAGGTCGCGCGCGAGGTCCGCGAGTCGCTCGCCCTCCTCGGGGCCGCGCTCGTCCCGGTCGCGCTGCTCGGGCTGGGCGCGCTCCGCCTCACGCTCGTCCAGCGCACGCTCCGCGAGAGCGAGCGCCACGAGCGCTTCCTGCAGGCCGTGTTCGACGCGCTCGGCGACGTCCTGCTCGTCGTCGACGCCGAGCTGCGCGTGAGCCACGCCAACCGGGCCGCCTCCCAGCGCCTCGGGCCGGGCGCGGTGGGGCTGCCCTACGACGCGGTGGCGGAGCGCCGGGGCGCCGTCGGCCCGCAGCTCGAGGCGGTCGTCGACGTCCTCCGCGAGGGCGCCCCGCGCCGCGGCGAGCGCGTCGAGCGCGACGCGACCGTCTGGCAGGTCGCGCACTTCCCCATCCTCGGGCCCGACGGCGCCGCGCAGGGCGTGGTCGAGGTCGCGCGCGACGTGACCGCGACGCGCCGCCTCGAGCAGCAGCTCGTGCAGAGCGAGAAGCTGTCCATGCTCGGCGAGATGGCGGCCGGGATCGCCCACGAGATCAACAACCCCGTGGGCGTCGTGAGCATGTACGCGCAGCTCCTCGGCGAGGAGCTGCGCGAGTCGCTCGGGCCCGAGGCGGCCGCGCTCGAGCAGGTCAAGACGATCGAGGAGCACGCGGCGACCGTGGCCGAGATCGTGCGCAACCTCCTGCAGTTCTCCCGCAAGAGCGAGGGGCGGCGGCAGGCCTTCGACGTGCGCCGCGCGGTCGAGCGGGCGCTCGCGATCGTCGAGCACCAGCGCATGCTCCGCGACGTCGCGCTCGAGCGGCACCTCGAGGTCGAGCCGCCCCCCGAGGTCGTGGGCGACGAGGGGCAGCTCGCGCAGGTCGTCCTGAACCTGCTCGTGAACGCCTGCCACGCGCTCGACGGGCAGGGACGGCTCGAGGTCGCCGTGACCCGCGCAGGCCCCGACGACCCGCCGCCGCCCGGGCGCGTGTTCGGCGAGCCGCGGGGGGGGGCCCGGCGGATCCGGATCACGGTGCGCGACACGGGCAAGGGGATCGACCCGGCGCACCTGGACCGGATCTTCGAGCCGTTCTTCACGACGAAGGAGGTCGGCGTGGGGACGGGGCTCGGGCTCTCGGTCAGCTTCGGGATCATCCGCGACCACGAGGGCTGCATCGCGGTCGACACGGCCGTGGGGCGCGGGACGACGTTCACGCTCGACCTGCCGGCGTCGCCCGGGGAGGGGCCCCGGCCCGCGGGCGTCAGCGCTTGAGGACGGCCCGGATCCTGGCCTTGAGCTCGTCCGAGGTCCAGGCGGGCAGGACGTCGCGGAGGAACGCGGCCTCCTCCGCATCGTCCGTGCGCGACACGCCCCGCCGGAGGTCGGCCTTCGCGGCCGCGTAGGCCGCCGGGGGGAGCGCCGCGAGCGCGGCCAGGCGCTCGCGGGCCTGGGCCTCCGCGGCGACCTCGTCGGGCGCGAGCGCATCGAGGACGCCCAGCGCGAGGGCGGCCTCCGGGTCGTGGAGGGCCGCGCCGAGCACGAGCCGGTCGAGGGCCGGCGCCTGGTGGCGGAGGATCCGCAGGAGGCGGCCGGGGAAGCGCAGCCCCAGCGCGACCTCGTTGAGCCCGAGCCGGGCGCGCGGGGCCCGGACGCCGACGCGCGCGTCGCAGCAGAGCGCGAGCACGCAGCCGCCGGCGATCGCGTGGCCGTTGACGAGCGCGACCGTGGGGCCCGGGTGGTCGAACAGCGCGGCGGCGAGGTCCCCGAGCAGCCGGAGGAAGCGCTCCATGCCGGGGCCGTCGAGCGAGAGGACCTCCTTCAGGTCGAGCCCGGCCGAGAAGGCGTCGCCGTGCCCGCGGAGGAGGACCGGCGCGCCCCGGGCCGCCTCGAGCTGCCGGAGGACCGACGTCATGAGCGGCGTGCCGAGCGCGTTCTTGCCCGGCCCCTCGAGGCGGATCTCGATCATCGGCGGCCCTCCGTGGGGGCGGATCTTCGCGAAGGCCAGGCCCGGGCGCCAGGCCGGCCCCGGGCGGCCCCCCCGGGCCCTGCCCTGCCCCCCTGTGGCTCGATGCCGCATCGGCCGCCCCCCTTCCCGAAACCACCTCGCGCACGAGCGCCCCCCCGGCGGTCGGCGCCGCGCCAGGTCCTTGCGGGCCCCGCCCGGCTCGCGCGACGGGGCCGCCCGGCCCGCTTGGCAGGGCGTGTGCGTTCACCGCGCGCCGGAGGGTCGGCACATGGTGCATCGTCTTCGGAGGGGCGTCTCGGGCCTCGGGCCCCTGGTCGGGGTCGTCGCCGTCGCCGTCGCTGCGGGCTGCGGGGGCTCGAGCGGCAAGCAGAGCAAGCGGGCCCTCGCCGCCACGGGGACGACCACGGGGGCGGCGACGTCGGCCACCTCGTCGACGTCGCCGACCGGCGGCGCCGGGAGCGCGCCGGCCACGTCGAGCACGACCGCCGCCCCCGGCGTGGTCTCGCCCGGCACGATCCCGGCCGGCGGGACCGCTGGCAGCACCCCGCCGGGCGGCGCGGGACCGCTCCCGGCGCCCGGCCCCACGTCGGGCACCACGGGCACGGGCACCACGGGCACGGGCACCACGGGCACGGGCACCACGGGCACGGGCACCACGGGCACGGGCACGACCGGCACGGGCACCACGGGCACGGGCACGACCGGCACCGGCACCACGGGCACCGGCACCGGCTCGACGGGCGCCTCGCCCGCGCCGGGCTCGGCGCCGCTCGTCGTCGTGGCGGAGCCGAACGTGGCGACGACGACGGGGATCCACGGCGAGGCGGCGGTGCTCCGGCTCGCCCTGGCCGCCGGCGGGAGCGCCCCGGTCGAGGTCCACGCGCTCACGGTCACGGCCTACGGCTCGATCATCGAGCCGCGGTACCTGGGCGCCCTGCGGCTCGTCGGCGACGACGACCGCGACGGGCGGATCGGCCCGGGCGAGCCGACCCTGGGCCAGCTCGCGGCGCCCGCGTTCACGCGCAACGACGGCCCGGCGACGCTCTCGCTCTCGCCGCCGCTCGTGCTCGCCCCGGGCCAGACCCGTCACGTCCTCGTCGCGGCCGAGGTCCTGGGGTCGGCCACCGGGGCCCTGACGGCGCTCCCCGGCCGGACGGTCGCCCTGCGCCTCGCGGCGGCCGCCGACGTCGACGCGCGCGTCCAGGGCGGCGGCGCCCTCGCGGCGCAGGGCGCCTTTCCGCTCCAGGGCTCGCTCGACATCGTGATCGCCACGCACCTCCTGATCTCCGAGGTCGTCGTCGGCGCCGGCGAGTTCATCGAGCTCTACAACCCGACCGGGGCGGACATCGACCTCTCGAACGTCTACCTGAGCGACTACGCCGACGGCGCCGAGGGCTGGTGGCGCCTCCCCTCGGGCAACGGCTTCCGGCCGGGCACCTTCTCCGGGGACTTCCTCGTCCGCTTCCCCGCGGGGGCCACGGTCCAGGCCGGCCAGGTCGTGATCGTCGCGCTGAACGGCGACGACTACGAGACGCAGTTCTCGCTCCGCCCCGACTACTCGCTCACCGGCAACCCCTGGAACGCGAACGAGCGGATGCTGTTCCCCGACACGTCGAACCCGCCCCAGTGGCGCGACCGCGCGCCGCTGTTCTTCACGGGCAGCCTGCGCGACGCGGGCGAGGTCGTGTGCGCGTTCACCTGGGACGGCCAGTCGGACCTCGTGCGGGACCTCGACCTCGTGTTCTACGGCTCCAGCTCGGGCAGCAACGCGCCCGTCGACCGCCAGCAGCACGCGCAGGACGGACCCGACGCCGACTCGACGCCCACGCCCTACCTCCCCGACACGCCCGCCGCCCAGCAAGCGGCCGCGCCGACGCGGAGCGCCTGGAGCGGCCCGGTCTCGATCCGCCGCGTCGACTTCAGCGAGGCCGGCGAGCGCGCCACCCACGGCAACGGCGTGGGCGGGCACGACGAGTCGAGCGAGCCCTGGCACCTGACGTTCCAGCTCGACCAGCCGAGCCCGGGCCAGCCGTAGACGAACGGGCGCCCGGAGGCCCGACGGGCGACGCCGCCACGCCCCCGCTCGCGCGCGTCGCGGGTCGCTCTGCGCGGTCCCTCCGCGGACGTTCGGGTCGCCCCCGCCTCACGAGCGACGCCACCCTCCTCGCGGAGGCCCCCGGCCGGGCCGCTAGTCGACCTGGACGCGCGGGCCCGGCCCGGCCGCGAGCACCTCGCCCACCCGACGCGGCGCCACGCCCTCCTCGCGGCACGCCGCGAGGAAGGCGTCGGTCGCCGCCGGGTCGACGGCCGCGAGGAGGCCGCCCGAGGTCTGGGGGTCGCAGAGCACCCGCCGGGCGCGCTCGGACAGCGGGCCCACCTGCTCGCCGTAGCTGGCCCAGTTGCGGTCGGTCCCGCCAGGGAAGCAGTCCTGCGCCAGGTAGTCGTCGAGGCCCGGCAGCTCGGGGACCTCGGCGGCGACGACCCGCGCCCGCACGCCGCTCGCCTCGCACAAGCTCGCGAGGTGCCCGAGCAGCCCGAACCCGGTCACGTCGGTCAGCGCGGTCACCCCCGGGATCGGCCCGAGGCGCGCGCCGACCCGGTTCAGCGTGGTCATGGCCGCCAGGGCCAGCCCGCGATGCTCCGGGCGGAGGAGCTTGCGCTTCTCGGCCGTGGTCAGGATCCCCACGCCGAGCGGCTTCGTGAGCCACAGCGCGCCGCCCGGGGCCGCGGCGTCGTTGCGCTTGAGGTGCGCGAGCCGGACGCGCCCCGTGACCGCGAGCCCGAAGATCGGCTCGGGCGCGTCGATCGAGTGGCCCCCAGCGAGCGGGATCCCCGCGTCGGCGCACGCACGGCGGGCCCCCTCGACGACGCGCCCGGCGACCTCGGCCGGGAGGTCGTCCACGGGCCAGCCCAGGATCGCGACCGCGAGCAGCGGCGTGCCGGCCATCGCGTAGACGTCGCTGATCGCGTTCGTGGCCGCGACGCGCCCGAAGTCGACCGGGTCGTCGACGATCGGCATGAAGAAGTCGGTCGTGCTGATCACGCCGGTCCCGTCGCCCAGGTCGAGCACGGCGGCGTCGTCCCGCGTCTCGTGCCCCACGATCAGGCGCGGGTCGTGCGGCCCCTTCGCGACGCCCGCGAGGATCTCGCGCAGGACGCGCGGGGAGAGCTTGCACCCGCACCCGGCCCCGTGGCTGTGCTCGGTCAGGCGGACGTCGGTCACGGGGACTCCTCGGGCGCGCGGGCGGGCTCGTGGGGCCAGGCCGGCCAGGCGGGTCTGCCCGCGGCCTCCTGCGCGGCGGGCGGCCAGGGGCAGTGCCGGCAGCCCTTCGCGCAGCAGGCGCCCTGCCGGCGCAGGTAGACGGAGCTCAGGACGAACTTGCCCGTGTCGGGGTCGAGGTAGCCGTCGTCGCGGCGCCGGCAGGCGTCCGCGTGGAGCGCGAGCGCGGCGGGGCCCGGCGGCGGCGGGGGCGGCGAGGTCGTCGGGCGGCGGCGCCACATGCGCGCAGTCTACGACCGAGCGGGACCGGCGGGCGCCGGCCCTCGGCGGCCCGCTCGGCGGGCCCCTCAGCGGGCGAGGCTCGCCGCGTCGATCACGAACCGGAACTTCACGTCGCCGCGGACCATCCGCTCGTAGGCCCGGTCGACGTCCTGGACCGCGATCACCTCGACGTCCGCGCCGATCCCGCGCGGGACGCAGAAGTCGAGCATCTCCTGCGTCTCGGCGATCCCGCCGATGAGCGAGCCGGCGAGCGTCCGCCGGCGCAGGATGAGCGGGAACGCGCCCACCTCGAGCGGCCGCTCGGGCGCGCCCACGAGGACCATCGCGCCGTCGAGCCGGAGCAGGGACAGGAGCGGGTTCGGGTCGTGCGGCGCCGAGACCGTGTCGAGCACGAAGTCGAACCGCCCCGCGTGCGCCTCGAGCGCGCCGTCCTCGCGGCTCGCGATGAACCCGTGCGCGCCCAGGCGCCGCGCGTCGGCCTCCTTGCTCCGCGAGGTGCTCACGACCGTGACCTCGGCCCCGAACGCCGCCGCGAGCTTCACGCCCATGTGCCCGAGGCCGCCCAGGCCCACGACCGCGACCCGCTGCCCGGGGCCCACGTGCCAGCGCTTGAGCGGCGAGTAGGTCGTGATCCCCGCGCACAGGAGCGGGGCGACCCGCTCGAGCGGGAGGCCCGCGGGCACGCGCAGCGTGTAGGCCTCGTCGACGACGATCCGCTCGGCGTAGCCGCCGAAGGTCGGGGTCTTCTGGTCGCGCTCCGTCCCGTTGTAGGTGAGCGCGAGGTGCCCGTCGCAGTACTGCTCGAGGCCGCGCGCGCAGCTCCCGCACGTCCGGCACGAGTCGACGAAGCAGCCCACGCCGGCCAGGTCGCCCGGCGCGAACCGGGTCACCTCGGGGCCCACGCGCGCGACCCGCCCCACGATCTCGTGGCCCGGGACCATGGGGAACATGGCCTCGCCCCACTCCGCCCGGACCTGGTGCAGGTCCGAGTGGCAGATCCCGCAGTACAGGACCTCGAGCTCGACGTCCTTCGGGCCCGGCGCGCGGCGCTCGAGCGTGAACGGCGTGAGGGCCGCCCCGGCGGACAGGGCGGCGTAGGCGCGGACGGGCATCGGTCCTCCTCGTGCCTCCGGCCAGCGCGCGCGCTCGATCGGCGCGCCCGCGCGGCCTGGGCGCGGGATCATCGGCGCCGGGTCGCCGCGCGACAACCGCGGGCGGCGCGCGGCGTTGCCCGGCGGAGACCTGCGCCCGAGAATCCCGGCGCCGCGAGGCGGAGGCCACGCTCCCCTGCCCTGCCCCGGCCCAGGAGGCCCCGTGCTCCCCGCCCCCGACCGCGACCGCCTGCTCGACCTCGTCGTCGCGACCGTGCACCGCGGCACGGTCACCCTCGCCTCGGGCGCGACGAGCGACTTCTACCTCGACGGGCGCCTCGTCGCGCTCACCCCCGAGGGCTCGCACCTGCTCGCCCGGGCCACGCTCGAGCTCGCCCGTCGGTTGGGCGCGACCGCCCTGGCCGGACCGACGACGGGCGCCTGCCCGCTCGTCTCGGCCGCGGGCGCGCTGGCGTGGGAGCGCGGGGTCGCGCTCCGGCTCGCGTACGTGCGCGCGCAGGCCAAGGGCCACGGGCTCCAGAAGGCCGTCGAGGGCCCGCCGCTCACGAAGGACGACCGCGTGCTCGTCGTCGACGACGTCCTCACCTCGGGCGGCTCGCTCCTCGCCGCGATCGACCGCCTCCGCGCGGCGACCGGGGCGACCGTGCTGGGCGCGCTCGTGCTCGTCGACCGCCAGGCCGGCGGGCGCGCGGCGCTCGCCGCGCGGGGCGTCGACCTGCACGCGGTGTTCACGCGAGCGGAGGTCGAGGGGCGGATGAAGTTGGATGCTGGGGGGTGAGGAGGAGGAGGAGGAGGAGGAGGGAAGAAGGAAGAGGGAGGGCAAGGGCAAGGGCAAGGGAAGACGGGTGGAGCGCCCGCGACGGTGCAGGCTGCTTGGTCGAGGGAGGCGAGGCGGTCGCGAGACCGCGGAAACGGGAACGGGTCGGAGCTCCGCGGGGTGCGGGCGGGTCGGAGCTCCGCGGGGGGCGGGCGCCCGTGGCAGGCGCGCCGACGCACGGCCCTGGCGCCCCCGAACCCTACATGAATGCGCGGGGGAGGCCCGCAGGGCCTCCCCCGCGCATTCACAGCATGCGGTTCACCTTGCGGCCGATCCACTCGACGAGGATCAGCCCGAAGAAGAGCGCGAACACCCACGGCTTGTCCCACAGCTCGGTCTCGGTCTTGCCGATCCGGACCTGCGCGCGCCGGGGCTGGACCTCGTCGGGGATCGCATCGAGCCCGTCGAGCCGGAGGAACTTCCCGCCCGAGGCCTCGGCCACCCGCTCGAGGCCCTCCTGGTCCATCCGCGGGTCCTGGAGCTCGAGCCGCGGCAGGCGGACCTCGAACACCCTGGAGGCCGCGTCGCTCTGCGCGCCCTCGGCGCCGGGGTCGATCCGCGCCCGGTACGGGCCGACCTGGACCGGCTTGTAGGTCCCCACGTAGCGCCCCGCCCGCTCCGTCGGCTTGAGCACGAGCGTCTGCTGCGAGCCGTCGGGGGCCTCGAGCTGGACCTCCTGCCCGGGGTCGTCGGGCCGCTTCTCGCGGTCCCGGACCTCGGCGTGGAGCTGCACCTCCTCGCCCAGGTCGTACTGCGTCTTGTCGGTCGAGACGAAGAACCGCTTCGCGCGCGAGAAGCTCTGCAGCGAGAGGAAGCGGAGGATCTGGCCGAAGAACCGGTACTGGTACTTGTCGCCCACGGACGGGCGCCAGCGCCAGGTCTCGTCGAACCCGACCCAGAACGACGTGCCCGCCCCGTAGCGGTGCCAGGCCGCGACCGGGAACGGGCCGTGCTGGTTCTTGTCGCGCGGGTGCACCGCGAGCACCTGCGCCTGCGGCTTGGCCCGCTCGACCTGGACGTACCAGTAGAGGTCGGGGAGCTGCGCGTCCCACAGCGCCCGGCTGACCTCCTCCGCCGGCTCGAGCCGCATGAGCGGCGAGTCGTAGCCGTCGCGCGTGAGCCGCGGCCGCCACGGGCGCGAGAAGTCCATGCCTCGCCCCGCGTTCGGGTCGATCACGACGGGGAGGACGTCCTCGAGCGGCGTCCCGACCCACGCGCGCGGGGCGGACTGCTCGCCGGAGATCATGAGGAGCCCGCCGCCGCGCTCGCGCACGAGCTCCCGGAGGGCGTCGAGCGCGCCGGGCCCGAACACGGGCTCCCCGCGCCGATCGCGCGCCTCGGGGCTCACGTCGCCCAGGACGACGACGTGGTACTTGAGCAGCTCGTCGGGCGGCGGGAGGCGCCGGAGCGCCGGCACGTGCGGGCTCGACTCCTGCACGAACTCCGGGTCGGCCGAGGCGAGGAGGACCTGCACCTCCATGTGGCTGTCGCGGACGAGCGCGTTCTTGAGGTAGCGGTACTCCCAGCGCGGGTAGCCCTCGATGTAGAGGACGCGGAGCTTCTCGTCGATCACCCGGATGCGCCGCATGACCCGGTTGTTGTCCGCGGTCAGCTCGTCGGGGTCCGGGTCGACCCGGGCCTCGAGCGTGTACTCGCCCGCCCGCGGGAGCTTGGCCTGGAACTCGACGTCCCGGTCGGGCTGCTCCCCGCCCACGGTCACGAGCGCCTCGTGGAGCGGCTGGTCGTCGAGCGTGATCCGGACCCGGACCTCGCGCGCCTCGGGGTAGCCCTGCGCGCGCACGAGCACGGCGCCGCTCATCACGTCGCCCGCGAGGCTCACGTCGGGGGCGCGGAAGTCGTCGAGCGCGAGGTCGCGCGGCGGCTCGGGGTCCCCCACGCCGACCGCGTAGATCGGGACGTCCTTGCGCTTGAACCGGCCTGCCACGGCCTCGGCGGAGACGCTCCCGGCGTTGCTCCGCCCGTCGGTGAGGAGCACGAGCGCGGCCACGCGCTCGCTGCGCAGGTCGGTCAGGATCCGCTGCAGGGCGTCGCCGAGCGCGGTCGCCTGGCCCTCCGCCGCCGTCCCCTCGAGGGCGGCGAGCGCGGCGGCCACCTGGTCCGGGCCGTCGGCGGCGTCGGCCGGGACCGCCGCGGCCCCGGCGGCCGGCGCCGCGTCGAGCCGATCGACCTCGGCCAGCCGCTTGCGCGTGGAGTCGAAGGTGAACAGGCGCACCCGGTTCTTCCGGGCGAACCGGCGGAGCAGCTCGCCCCCGTCCTTGCGGAGCGCGAGCTTCACGCGCGCCAGGCGGTCGAGCTCGCGCAGGCGCTCGACGCTCACGCCGAGGGCCTTCGCCGTCGCGTCCCGGACGCCCTCGTCGCGCTCCCGGTCGAGGAAGCCCATGGACCGGGACGTGTCGACCACGACGACGACCTGCCCGTCCTTCACGTCGAGGGTCTCGGTCGACTCGAGCGGCCGGAACAGGATCCCCACGGCCACGATGATCACGAGCGCCCGGACGACCGCGAGGGGGACCCGCAGCCAGGGCCGCTCGCCGCGCGGCTCGAGCAGGTAGCAGACCCCCGCGGCCGCGAACACGAGCGCGAGGATCAGGAACACCTGCCACGGCTCGGGCGCCTGGTCCCAGCGCCGGACCTGCACGACGTCGCCGGCGGCGAGGAGGTGCGCGAACGTGCCCGCCATGGCCCCCACCCCCGCGCTCACTGCCGCCGCCGCCCGAACCAGGCCGCGAGGACGCTCTCGAGCGCGAGGAGCGCGATCAGCGCCGCCATGACCTCGCGCCAGTACTCGCGGCTGCTCACGGCGCCGCCGTCGTTCGCGATGGACTCCCGCGCCAGCTCGTGACGCACCGGCCGCACCGGCACCGAGAGCGCGCCCTGGAGCTCCTCCGCCGTGAAGCGCGCGAGGTCACCCTCGGCCGGGTCGAGCACGACCGCGAAGTACTCGGCCTCGACCCGCCCGCCGGGCCCGCCCTCGCGCGTGATCGCGTAGAGGCCCGAGCGCTCGACGCCCGCGGGGTCGGGGATCGAGGCCGGCTCGCCGCCGGGCGGCGCACCAGGCGCCGTGGGCCCCGCAGGCTCGTCGGCCCCGGCCGGGGGCCGCTCGCCGCCGCCGCGGTCGGGCGGGAAGGTCAGGCGGTAGGTGTCGGTCCCGTCGACGCGCTCGAGCTGCACGCTCTCGCGCACCCCGTCCGGCGCCTCGACCTCGACCTTGGCCGCGTACTCCTCCTGGCGGAGCAGGCGCTCGTAGCGCCCGCCCACCGGCAGGTTGACGGCGGGGCGCGCGCGCTGGGTCAGGTCGAGCACGTACTGGCGCCAGAACGGCAGGTAGAACCCGTCGAACGCGACGCTGTTCTCCCAGGCCGAGTCGATCGTCGTCGTCCACACCCCGAGCCGGCCGCGACCCCACGCGCGCTCGAGCAGGAGCGGCGGCGCGCCGAGCGCGTCCTCGCCGGAGGGGGTGGCCCCGCCCAGCGCGTCGTCCTTCGAGCGCGCGACGAGCCGCAGCGGCACCGTGACGCCGGGCGCGGCGGGCCCCATGCCCCAGTAGCCGAAGACGGTCGGGCGCTTCAGGTGCGAGAGCATGTCGGGCGGCGCGAACAGCGCGGCCGTCGGGTGCTCGGGCCCGGTGAGCGCGATCGCCCAGGCGGGCGCGTCCCGGTCGGCCTGCGCCTGCGCCGTCGTCCCGCCGCGCGCGCCGAGGAGCTCCGCCGGGAGCGGCCCCGCGCCGTCGCGCCAGAGCAGCGCGTTCCAGGCCGCGGCGTCGGTCATGGGGCCGAGCGTGCACACGACGACGCCCCCCTCGCGCACGTAGGCCTCGAGCGCCGCGACCGCGGCCTCCGACGGCGCCCCCACGTTCGCGAGGACCACCACGTCGTAGTCCGCGAGGCGCCGATCCTGGAGCTGATGCTCCGCCGTCACCTCCGGCCGGAGCAGCCCGTGGCCGTCGCGCGTCGTCGCCTCGCTGAGGGCCAGGACCTCGAACAGGAAGTCCGTCTCGCTCTCCCACCGGACGCGGCTCGGCTCGCCGTCGACGAGCAGGATCCGGACGCTCGGGCGCACGTCGAGCACGAGCGTCCGCCGGTTGTCGAGCACGAGCCCGTCGCTCTTGACGACGACCTCGACCCGATGCGGGCCGGGCTCCTCGAACACGTAGCGGAGCGCCTCCGGGGCGCGCTCCTCGCCGGCCGGCACGGACAGCGACACGACCTTCTGCGGGTCGCCCGCGCCGTCGACGAAGTACTCGACGCTCAGGTCGTCGATGTCGACCGCCCCGTAGTTGCGGATCGCGACCTCGACGTGGCAGGGCAGGTCCTGCCCCACGACCGGCTCCGCGCTGGCGAGCCGTGTGACCGTGACGTTCCGCGCCTCCTCGGCCCCGCAGTCGACGAGCACGAGCGAGGCCCCGAGCCGCTCGAGGTCCTTCGCCGCGCGCGCCGTCGCCGGGTTGAGCGGCGCGCCGGACGGGTCGAGGAACCCGCGCCGCTGCGCGTCGGTCAGCAGGAACACCGTCTTCTTGAGCGGCGGGGTCCCCTCGGGCGGCGGCGAGCCGTCCGGGAGGAGGTCGAAGCGATCGAGCAGCCGGGGCAGCTCGAGGAACAGCTCGTCGAGGTCCGTGCTCCGCTCGCCGCGCGCGAGCTCGGGCGCGTCGTCGAGGTCCTGGAGCAGCTCGGCCCGGGCCGCGTCGTCGAGCTGGCGCGGGCGGGCGTGGAGCGCCCGCGGGGCCTCGTCGAAGGCGACGACCATGACGCGGTCGCCCGCCTCGAGGCCCGCGACGATGTCCTTCGCGGCGCGCCGGGCGCGCGCGAACGCCGTCTCCTCCTCCTCCGAGCCGAGCTGGTAGCTCATGGACCAGGAGGTGTCGAGCGCGAGCACGACGTTGCGCCGCACGTCGTCCTTCGTCTCGACCCGCGCCGCCGAGCGCGGGCGCGCGAGCGCGAGCGCGAGGAGGAGCAGTACGAGGCAGCGGATGATGAGCAGGAGCAGGTTCTCGACCCGGAGCCGGCGCTGCTGCTTCTTGAGCGCCCGCTCGAGGAACTTGAGCGCCGCCCACTCGATCGTCCGGTAGCGGAAGCGGGTGAGCAGGAACAGGACGATCGGGGCCGCGATCGTGAGCCCGCCGAGGAGGAGCGCCGGATTCGCGAAGAACGTGCCCACGCGCGCCCCGTCAGGTCCGCTTCATGCCCGAGCGCGTCGCCAGGTAGCTGGTCAGCGCGACATCGAGCGGGGTCGAGGTGTCGATCGGCACGTAGTCCACGCGGTCCTGCCGGCAGCCGTGGCGCAGCTCGCTCACGTACTGCTCGAGCTCCTCGAGGTAGGCCTGCCGCAGCGCGCCCGCATCGCAGATCAGCTCGCCCAGCGCCTCGAGCCCGCGGAAGCGGGTCATGCTCTGGAAGGGGAAGCGCCGCTCCGCCGGGTCGAGCACGTGGAACACGATCACCTCGTGCCGCCGGTGCCGGAAGTGCCGCAGCCCGCTCAGGACGGCCGCCGGGTCGTCGAGGAGGTCGCTGATGATGACGACGAGCCCCTTGCGCCGCACGCGCTCCGCCATGGCGTGCAGCACGGGCCCGAGGCTCGTCCGCTCGCGCGGCGTGATCTGGGTCAGCGCGTCGATGACCAGGTTGCGGTGCGAGGCGCTCGAGGCGGGCGGGACGAAGGTCCGCACCTGGTCGTCGAACGTCACGAGCCCGACCGAGTCGCGCTGGCGCAGGATCAGGTAGGTGAGCGAGGCGGCCAGGTAGCAGGCGTAGTCGAGCTTCGAGGGCAGGTCGTCCTGCGAGCGGAAGCGCATCGACTCGGACCCGTCCACGAGGATCGTGGCCGTGAGGTTCGTCTCCTCCTCGTACTGCTTGATGTAGTAGCGGTCCGAGCGGCCGTAGACCTTCCAGTCGATGTGCTTGATGTCGTCGCCGGGGACGTACTCGCGGTACTCCGCGAACTCGACCGAGAACCCGTGGTAGGGGCTGCGGTGGAGCCCCGTCACGAACCCCTCGACCACGAGCCGCGCGATGATGTCGAGGCGCGAGATCTTGGTGAGGGTCTTCGGGTCGAGGTAGCGCGTCTCCCGGCGCGTCGTGGCCATCAGACCCCGGCCGCGGCGGCGCCGACGGCGCTCCCGACGTACTCGAGCAGGCGGTCGACGATCTTGTCGGTCGTGATCCCCTCGGCCTCGGCGTTGAAGTTCGTGATCAGGCGGTGCCGGAGCACGGGGTGGGCGACCTTGTCGATGTCCTCGGTCGAGACGTGGTGCCGCCCGTGGAGGAGCGCCCGCGCCTTGCCGCCCAGGATCAGGTACTGGCAGGCGCGCGGGCCCGCGCCCCAGGCCAGCCACTCCTTCACGAAGTCCGGGGCCTCCGGGGTGCGCAGGCGCGTCGCGCGCGTGAGGCGCATGGCGTAGCGGGTCACGTGCTCGCTGATCGGGACGCGCCGCACGAGGTCCTGCAGGCGCAGGATCTCCTCGCCGGAGAGCACGGCCACGGGCTCGCTCTTCGCGGCGCTCGTCGTCCGGCGCATGATCTCCATCTCCTCGTCCTCGGCCGGGTAGTCGACGAGGACGTTGAACATGAAGCGGTCGAGCTGCGCCTCGGGGAGCGGGTAGGTCCCCTCCTGCTCGATCGGGTTCTGGGTCGCGAGCACGAAGAACGGCTGCTCGAGCGCGTGGCGCTTGCCGCCGGCCGTGACCTGGTGCTCCTGCATGGCCTCGAGCAGCGCCGCCTGCGTCTTGGGCGGCGTGCGGTTGATCTCGTCGGCCAGCACGATGCTCGCGAAGATCGGCCCGCGCAGGAACTGGAACTTGCGCTCGCCGGTCGCCTTGTCCTCCTGGATCACCTCGGTGCCCGTGATGTCCGACGGCATGAGGTCCGGCGTGAACTGGATCCGGCTGAACGAGAGCGAGAGCGTGCGCGCCAAGGTCGAGATCATGAGCGTCTTCGCGAGCCCGGGCACGCCGATCAGCAGGCAGTGCCCGCGCGCGAACACGCACACGAGGAGCTGCTCGACGACCTCCTCCTGGCCGACGATGACCTTCGCCATCTCGTCGCGGATCGACTTGTAGGCGGCCTGCAGGCGCTCGACGGCCTTCAGGTCGTCATCGGTCATGGCCCCGGTCTCGTCGGACATCTCGCCCTCGCTCGCGCGCCGCCCTGGCGCGGGCCGGGAGTCTACCCGGCCCTCACGGAACCGTAAAGCAAGCGCGGGCCGAGGTTGTCGCCCGACGCACGCGCTCCGGCCGCGACGGCGCCGCCGGACGCCGCCTTTGGCATCTCCTTGGCTGCCGCAGGGCCCGGGGGACGTCACCCCGGCCGCGCCGGAGCGCCACGCGGGCCCCATCGCCGGCCCGCCGCGCACGCGCTCAGTCCGGCCCCGGCGTCGCGGCCTGCTCGACCGCGGCGACGACGGCCCGCGCGAGGTCCTCCTGCGCCGTCGGGAGGAGTTGCGCCGCGAGCTCGGCCCAGTCCTCCTCGTCGAGGCAGTGAGGGACGCGCAGGAAGCCGACGACGAACCACGAGCGCGTGACGCCGGGGCCGAACGCGGCGACATCGGCGCGGGTGCGGACGACGACGCGGCCCTCGCGCTCGGCGCCCGCCCCGCCGTCGACGAGGCGCCAGCGCGCGCGCTGCTCGAGCGCGTAGACCTCGCTCGCGATGCACCAGTTGGGCGGGTCGACCGCCGGGAAGATCGCGAGCGCGCACACGACGAGCGTCGCGATCTTGACCGGGAGCCACCCGTTGTGGCGCTCGAGCACGAGGTCGGCCCCGTCCAGCGTGACCTCGAGCCGCCAGCGCGGGGGCGGCGAGGAGGTCGGCCCCGCCGGCCCGTCGGGAGGCGCCTCCGCGCTGGCCGGGCCGAGGCCGCCGCGCTCGGCGAGGAGCCCGACCGTCCGCGCGCGGAGCGCCGCGAGGTCGGCATGGGGCCGGTAGGGCGGGCTGAACGGGGCCCGGAGGCGCGTCCCGCCGCAGCCTCGGCAAGGACCACGCGGCCAGCCGGCGCGGCCCAGGCCCGAGGCGCCCGTCCCGAGCACGACGGGCGCCTCCACGCTCGCGCCGCAGGCGGCGCACTCGAGGGCCCTGTGGGGCGAGACGTCGTCGGTCGCGAGCACGACCTCGCGCGCGGCGCTCGCCGTGTAGTCGGTGACCCACGGCCCGACGAGCACGCCGCCCTCGCCCGGGGCGGGCGGCGGCGGGAGCGGCGCGGGCTCGGGCGTGGAAGCGCAGCCGGCGAGCCCGAGCGCGAGCGCGAGCGCGAGGGCGCGAGGCGCACGACCGGGGCCGCGGCGCGCACGTGCGGACGGCGCGGACGGATGCGCGCTGGCCTCGGCCGTGCGTCGGAGGGGCCCCTGCGCCGCCGCTCGCGGGCTCGTCGGTCGCACGGGCTATGCTCCTCGGGGCACGGTCTGGCGCGCGCGCGGTAGCCTACCGCACGCGTCCGCGGGGGCCGGCGGGGGGGAGGACGAGGGCTTGGAGCTGTCCGACCTGACCCCGGCGCAGCGCGAGGCGGTGACGACCACCGAGGGGCCGCTCCTCGTGCTCGCGGGCGCCGGCTCGGGCAAGACGCGCGTGATCACGCGCCGCGTGGCGCACCTGATCGAGCGCGGGACGCCGCCGCAGGCCGTGCTCGCGATCACGTTCACGAACAAGGCCGCGGGCGAGATGCGCCGGCGGATCGAGCGGCTCTCGGGGGGCGCCCGCGTCGAGGCCTCGACGTTCCACGCGTTCTGCGCGCGGCTCCTGCGCCGCTTCGCGCCCGCGATCGACCGCCGGCGCGACTTCACGATCCTCGACGACTCCGACCAGCTCGCGGCGGCGCGCGAGGCGCTCGTCGAGACCGGGACCGACCCGAAGCTCTACGGCGCGAACAAGGTCCTCCACGCGATCGAGCGCGCGAAGGACCGCCTCGAGTCGCCGGCCGACCTCGAGGCCGCGGCCGAGACGACCTTCGAGAAGGTCGTCGCGCGCGCCTACGCGCACTACGAGGACCTGCTCCGCCAGAGCAACGCGATGGACTTCGGCGACCTGCTCGCGCGCGCGGTCGAGGTCCTGCGCGTCGACGCGATCCGCGAGGACCTGGCGCGCCGCTACCGCTACCTGCTCATCGACGAGTACCAGGACACGAACCACGCCCAGTACCTCGTCGCGAAGCTGCTCGCGCAGGAGCACCGGAACATCTGCGCGACCGGCGACCCGAACCAGTCGATCTACGGCTGGCGCGGCGCCGACATAGGCAACATCCTCAGCTTCGAGCGCGACTGGCCCGAGGCGCGGATCGTGAAGCTCGAGCGCAACTTCCGCTCGACGCGCACGATCCTGCGCGCCGCGAACGGCGTCATCGCGCGCAACACGGAGCGGCGCGACGTCGAGCTCACGACCGAGGACGGCGAGGGGCCGCCGCTCGAGCTGCGCGTGCTGCCCAACGAGCACGAGGAGGGGCGCTGGGTCGCGCGCCAGGTCGAGGAGGCGCTCCACGCGGGGGTCCCGCGCGACGAGGTCGCGGTCTTCTACCGGACAAACGCCCTCTCGCGCTCGATCGAGGTCGCGCTGCTCGAGCGGGGCGTGCCCTACGAGGTCGTGGGCGCGACGGCCTTCTACCAGCGCAAGGAGGTCAAGGACGTCCTCGCCTACCTGCGGCTCGCGACGAACCCGCACGACGACCTCGCGGTCGCCCGGGTCGCGAACGTGCCGCCGCGCGGGGTCGGCAAGACGACGCTCGCGAAGGTCAAGGAGGCGGCGACGCGCGCGCGCACGACGCTCCTCGAGGCGGCGCGCGCGCTCGCGCAGGGCGGCGAGGTGCGGGGGCGCGGGCGCGAGGGCCTGGCCGAGCTCGTCCGCACGCTCGACGGGATCGCGGCGGCGACGGCGGACGAGCGGCGCGTCGAGGAGGTCCTGCGCACGATCCTCGCCGCGACGGGCTACCGCGAGTACCTCGTGCGCGAGTTCCCCGACGACCAGGAGGACCGCCTCCTCAACCTCGAGGCGCTCCTCGCGGGCGCCCACGACTTCGACGCGCACCAGGCCGAACGAGAGGCCTCGGGCGGCGAGGCCGCGCGACCGGGGCGCGCGGGCGCGCTCGCCCTGCTCGCGACCGCGCGCGGCGCGGCCCACCGCGGACGCGAGCAGGCCCCGCCTGGCGGGAGCGCGCCGCCCGCCCC
>JANJTH010000221.1 GCA_024711205.1 Planctomycetota bacterium
GCCGCCCGCGCGCACGCCGAGGAGGCGGCCGCGGCCCGGGCGCGCCTGGCGGCGCTCGAGGCCAGCCTCCCCCCCGGCGAGGGGCGGCCCGCCGCGCCCGCGGACGCGGACCCGGGCGCCGACGTCGAGGGCGAGGACCCCCTGGCCGTCCTCGACGACCCCGGCGACGCCCCGAGGTCCGCGTCGGCGACCGCCGACGAGGAGGACGACGAGGACGACGACCCTGTGGCCGGCGCCCCGCGCGACGACGAGGGCGGCGCCCCGTTCTGGCTCACCGTCGCGACGGCGCGCGGGGTCGTGGCCCGGCGCGTCTTCGACCAGGACGTCGTGACGATCGGCCGCGAACCGGGCTGCGACCTGCGCCTCGACGACATGCTCGCCTCGCGTCGTCACGCGGAGATCCGCCGGAGCCTCGCGCTGCTCGCGCTCGTCGACCTGGGCACGGCGAACGGCACGTTCCTGAACGGGAAGCGCGTCGAGGGGCTGACGCTCCTCAACGACGGCGACGGGATCGGGATCGGCGGGCACCGCCTCCACGTCGAGGCGGCCGTCGCGCGCGTGTTCGGCGACGTCGCGCCGCCCGACGGCGACGACGTCGAGCGGCTGGGCGGCATGACCCTCCAGGTCTCGCCCGAGGCCGCGCGGCGCGCCGCCGAGGAGCCGGGGCGCGTGCGCGGCTACGTCGTGCTGCCCCGCCCGCAGGGGGCGCCGCTGCGCCTGTTCGTCGCGGACGCGTTCCTCGTCGGCAAGGCGAGCGACTGCGACCTCGTGCTCTCCGGCTGGTTCGTGCCGAAGCGCGCGGCCCTGCTCGTGCGCGGCAACGACCGCTACACGCTCCACAACCTGACCGACGGCGCGCGCGTGCTCGTGAACGGCCGCCCCGTCTCGCTCCGGGCCCAGCTCGCGCACGGGGACGAGGTCGACGTCTACGGGCACGCCTTCCGGGTCGAGCTCGTCGAGCCGGGCGGGCTGTAGGGGCCCGGCCGGGCGGGCTCTAGGGCCCCTGCACGAGCTCCCAGGCGCGCTCGAGGATCGGGCGGAGGTTCTTGAACGCGACCTGGGAGACGGCGCGCTGCCCGGGCCACCACTCGACCGACACGATCCCCTCCTCGAGGCGCGGCCGGAACGACGGGTCGCCGTCGCACGTGACGAGGAAGTAGTGGACCGTCTTGAAGATGAACCGCTGGTCCGGCGTGCGGAACGCGTAGTGGTTGCTCGAGAGCACGGCGCCCACCTCGAGCGTCACGCCGTCGATCCCGAGCTCCTCGCGGACCTCCCGCAGCGCCGCCTGCTCGGCCGTCTCGCCCGGCTCGAGCTTGCCCTTGGGGAGCTCGAGCCGGCCCGCGGGCCCCCAGCGCCCGCTCCGGCGCCGGCGCCGCTGGCGCCGCGGGGCCTGCCGGCGGTCCACGCCGCCCGGGGGCGGGAGCTGCACGCGCCGGCGGTCGGGCTGGCCGCGGCGGTCGCCGCCGTCGCGCGCGTCCTGGATCTCGGGCGGCTCGTCGTCGAGCCCGGCCTCGGCCTCGGCGGCCTCGGCGGCCGCGGCCTCGGCGGCGTCGGCCTCGACCTGCCCGCGCGGGAGCGTGCGGATCAGCGCGAACTCGGCGTCGGCGCCGCGCCCGCGCACGAGCACGCCGCCCGCCGAGATCTGCCGCTCGAAGCCCTGCCGGAGCGAGAGGACGAACCGGACCGGGAGCGCGGGGACGACGAGCGCGTCGCCGTCGAGCCGGATCTCGAGGCCTTGCCGGAGCGCGCGCCCGGCGTCGACCACGAGCAGCTCGGGTCCGTCGAGCGAGGCGGTCCCCTCGTCGGGGTGGAGCCGCACGCCCTCGCCCGCCTCGATCGCCCCGCTCCCCTGCGCCTGCGCGAGGGCCGCGAGCGGCACCCCCGCGAACAGGAACTCGGGCGCGTCGTCGGGCCCGGCGCCGGGCGTCGTCGCGTCGACGCCCGCCACGGTGTGCCCCGAGCGGGCCCGGATCCGCCCGCCCTCGACCTCGAACCGCGCGCGGCCCTCGCCCGTGACGAGGCGCTGGACGGCCGCGCGGTCGATCGGGAACGGGAGCCGGCGTCGGGCGTTGATCTGCCCCACGAGCGCGTCGAGCCCGACCCAGCCGTCCGGGTCGAGGGCGAGCCCGAGCGCGTCGGGCCGGTGGCGGAGGACGAAGGCGAGGAGCTTGCTGAGCCGGACCTCGTCCGGCTCGCGCGGCGGCAGTGCGGCCCCTCGGTCCACGGTCCCTCGAGCCCCCGCTTGGGGTCCCTCGCGGCGCGCCCCGCGCGCCCTTCGCCGGGATCATAGCAACCCGCGCCGACGCGGCGCCGCCCGGCCCGCGGACCCGGCTCGACGTGGCGTCGCCGCCGGGCAGGCGCCCCGGCCCCCTCAGAACCGGACGGCGAGCCCGACCTCCCCCGCGACCGCGAGCCAGTTCGCCCGGCGGACCCGCTCGCCGGGCCGGCGCCGACCGCCCCACAGGTCTTCGGTGTCCTCGACCGAGCCCATGGACAGGCTGGCCCCCGTCGTCAGCTCGAGCCCGGCCACGAGGTCCCAGCGGAGGCCGACCCGCGTCTCGGTGAGGAGCGACGGGAAGCGCCAGGGCGCGAACACGCCGGTCAGGCTCTCGACCCAGGCCGAGCAGATCGGGGCGAGCCGCACCTGGAGCAGGTAGCTGAGCGTCGGGACGTAGAAGGTCTCGGCGCGCACGACCGCGTGTCGGTCGCCCGCGAACACGCCGATCCGCTGCGAGCCCCAGGCGGCGCCGGGCCCGATCGCGAAGCGGATCGCCTCGTCGTCGCGCACGACGTAGCGGGCGTAGACCTCGCCGACCTGGAGGTCGATCGAGGTCCGGGCGCGCGCCCCCGGGGGGAACCGCACGCCGTCGAGCGCGAGGCCCGTGTAGTGGACGTTCCGGCGCGGGCCGTCGACCTGCAGCCGCGCGTAGTGGGCGCCGACGGCGAGCCAGGCGAGCGGCTTGACCTCCGCCACGACGCGCCAGCCGAGCGCGAGCCCGCGCGGCAAGTGGGTGTCCCCGTGGAGGTGGACCGTGTTGCTGCGGTCCCCCGGGCCGTGGCGGAGCTTGACGAGCGGGACGTTCCCGAGCCGCAGCGCCGCCTCGAGGCGGAAGCGGGGCAGCGCGTCGTCGGCCCGGGCCCAGGGCGTCTCCGTCGGGTTGGGGAACGCGCGCCCCCACTCGGCGAGGCGGACCCAGCCACCCCCCGGCGGGGCCCCTGCCGCCGGGCCGAGCGCGCGCCGGTCGAACCGCAGCGGGGCGTCGAGCGAGGGCGCGTCGTCCGCGCGGGCGCGGCCCATGCCGCACAGGAGCGCGAGCGCCGCCGCGGCCCCCGCGCGCGCGGCCCGCGGAGGGGGCGCCCAGGGCGCTCGGCGCGGGCCAGGCCGATGCGGGACGTGCTCGACCGCCACCCCACTACCCTACGACAGGGGACCGACGGCGCGGTGGCCGAGGCCCGAGCCCGACCTCCGCGGGCGAAGTCGGACCGCTCGCGCGCGCGCCCGCCGCGCGGCGGTCTTCGGGTCACCCGCGGGGCGGGGCCCCCTTGACCGGGCGCCAGGCCGGGCGACGCTCTGCGTACCGGCGCGAGCCCTTCGCGCGCCCGGGGAGGTCGCCGTGGACGACGCGAACCAGCCGAAGAAGTCGAGCCCGCTCAAGTGGCTGCTCCTGGCCTTCCTGGGCTGCGGGTGCCTGTGCTTCGCCTTCATGGGCGTCGCGATCGGGGTCCCGTTCATGATCACGCAGCCCGCCGTCGACGCGGCGCAAGCGCACTTCCGCGACGCGGGCGCCGACCCCGGCGCCGCCTACGACGGGCTCGCGAAGCCGTTCCAGGACGCGACCCCGCGGGGCGCGTTCGTCGAGTTCGTCGAGGCGCGCCCCTACGTCTACAAGGGCGCCGACATCACGTTCTCGAGCCGCAACTACCAGAACGGGGTCGTGACCCTCATGGGCACGGCCACGGCGGCCGGGGGCGGGAGCCAGGCGCCCGTGAAGATCCAGCTCGTCAAGGAGGGTGAGGCCTGGAAGGTCCTGAACGTCGACCTCACCGGGAGCTAGCCCGCGGGCGCGGCGTCACCTCGACCCGCGCGCCCTCCGGCGGGACCGTGACCTCGGCCGCGAAGCCGCCCAGGTCGCTCGCGCCCTCGAGGCGGTAGCGCCCGGGGCGCGGGAGGTGGAGGTCGAACGAGGGCGCGTCGCGGCCGACGCGGTGGGGCCGCTCGACGTCGAGCAGCGGCGCCCCGGGCGCCTCGGCCCAGGCGCAGGCCGCCAGGACGCGGATGCGCTCGTCGGGCAGCAGGTCGTCGGGGAGCGCCACGACGACCGTGAGCCGCGTCCAGGCGAGCGCGACCTCGACGGGGGGCCCCGGGACCTCGACGGTCCGGAGCGGGACGCGGTCGAGGGAGAGCACGTAGCGGCCGGGGGGCGCGGCCGCGACGTACACGCCGGGGCGGTCGCGCTGCGCGCCCGGGAGCGCGTCGTGCCCCGCGCCGTCACCGGGCCAGGCGCGGAGCGCGAGGCGCTCGTCGAGCCCGGTCGAGGTGTGCCCCGTGAGGCGGACCTCGAGGGGCGAGAGCCCGGGGAGCTCGAGGTCGAGCCGCTGCTCGCCGGGCGCGAGCTCGAACCGGCCCAGCGCCAGGGACGTCCCGTCGACGTGGGCCGTGAGCTCGTACGCGCCGGCGGGCGCGTCGTAGGCGTCGTGGACCCCGGGGGCGAAGAGCTCGAACGCGTGGACCTTCGCGAGCAGCCCGTCGGCGACCGACGTCAGCTGCACCGCGCAGCTCCGGCCGGCGAGCCCGCGCAGCCCCAGGCGCAGCCGGGCCAGGGGCGGCACCACGACGCGGGCGCGCGCGGCCGCCCCGGGCTGGAGCGTGACGTCGCCCACGGGTCGGCCTGCGAGGGCGATCCGGCAGGAGCCAGGCGGGAGGCCGCGCAGGTGGAGGGTCGCGCCCGCAGCGGCGTCGATCACCTCGCGCCAGGTCGCGAGGGTGCTCTGGCCGGCGACGACCTCGGCGAGCGCCTCGGGCTGCACCTCGACCTCGAGCTGGCGCCGGTCCGGGTCGAGCGCTCCCCAGCTCGGATGCCCCACGACGTCGACCGCGAGCTCGCACGGCGGGGCCAGCTCGATCACGACCTCGGGCTCGAGCCCGGCCGGGGTCGAGCCCATGCCCAGCGCCGGGTGGACCGCGAACACCGTGTCGTGGGGCAGCTCGTCGTCGGGGAGGCGCTCGACCTCGAAGCGGCCCTCGGCGTCGGTCAGGATCCCCGGACCCTCGTCCAGGGCCCCCTCGAGCTCGCCGCGCGCGTGCGCCGCGAGGACCTCGTCGGCGAGCCGCGGGGGCGGCGGCCGCCACGCGACCCAGGCCCCGGCCACGGGTCGGCGCGTCCCGGCCTCGACGACGAGCCCGCGGACGGGCCGGAGCGGGCCCGCGTCGTCGAGGACGACGTGGGCGCCGGGCTCACCCGGGTCGACCCACACGTCAGGCGCGCGCGCGGGACGTCCACCTCCGGGGCGGTGCGCGTCCGCGCCGGCCAGCGGGCCCGCGGCCGGGGCCGGCGCGGGCCCGCGCGGCCGGGGCGCTTGCGCGCCGGGGGGCGGGTCGGGGCGCAGGGCGGGCGCGCCGGGGCCGGAGGGCGGCGGGCCCGCGCCCGCGTCGTCGCGTACGGCGAGCCAGGCCAGCCCCGCCGCGACGAGGACGGGCACGAGCACGAGCGCGCGCGGTGGCCCGCGCCTCCTGCCCGTCCTCGGGCCCGGCGCCGGGGTCGGGGACCTGTCGGCCCCCGGCGGGGTCACGGCTGGCGGGTCGGGACGAGGCGCCCGGCCTGCGGGTCGCGGACGCCGCCCACGGCCTCGATCTCCACGAGGCCGCCCTGGGCGAGCGCCTGGCGGACGAGCGCCTCGAGGCCGTCGTCGCCGGCGAAGCGATCGCGCGCGAACAGGCCCCGGCCCGCGACGCGCGTCGACCAGGCCAGCCCGCGCCCCGCCTCGTTGTTCTGGAGGTCCATGGCCTTGCGCGCGGCCGGGTTGCCTGGGACCTCCTCGTGCGCGTCGCCCCAGCGCTTCGCGGCCTCCTTGCTGCGGAGGCGCGCGGTCATCGCGGCGTTCCAGAGCGCGTGCCGCATGGCGTCGCGCGGGTCGTCCTGCCCTGCGAGCTGCGGGAACGCGCGCTCCGAGCGCGCGCGGGCGACCTCGGTCGCGCGCCGGACGTCGTTCACCTGCCAGAAGTAGCGGAGCACGAGCCGCTTCTCGGCGGCGGTCAGCTTCTGGTAGTCGTCGTAGGGACCGCCCTCGCCCGTGCGGACGGGGAGGAGGACGAGCACGAGCGCGAGCAGGGCGACGCGGGTCATGGGGTCCTCGGCGGCGCGGGCGTGACGGTCGGTCGGGTCGAGTGGGCGGGTCGGGTGGAAGGGCGCGCGCCCCGGGGGGTGGCCCGGGGCGCGCTGGGCTTCGGATAGCCCCGTGGGTCGGATCTCGCGTCGCCCCGAGGGGCTCAGCGCGTGTTGAAGAACAGCCAGGGCTTGCGGCCGCTCCGGCAGTAGAAGACGTCCGGGGCGCCGTCGCCGTTGAAGTCGCCGATCGTCAGCCCGTGCGAGTTGTAGGGCGTCTGGTTGACGGTCGGGAAGTTCGCGGTCGCGTCGGTGAACACGCCCTGCTGGCTCACGTAGAGCCGCTGGACCGCGCGCAGGTTCGAGACGACCGCGTCGAGCCAGCCGTCGCCGTTCACGTCGATCAGCCGCACGGCGAAGGTCGCGTCGGCGTCGTTCGGGAGCCCGGTGGCCGTCTGGTCCGTGAAGCGGCCCGTGCCCTGGATCAGGAGCGAGTTGCGCTCGCCCGGGGGCGGGGTGCCCTGGCCGGGCGCGCCCTCGTTGCAGACGAACAGGTCGGTCTTCCCGTCGCGGTTCATGTCGCCCTGGCCGATCGCCGTCCCGTTGCGGGTCATGTTCGCGGGCAGCCAGACGTCGGACTGGTTCATGTAGCGGCCCGTGCCGTCGTTGACCATGAGCACGTGCGGCGAGCCGAAGTTCGCCACGAAGATGTCGAGGTGCCCGTCGCCGTTCACGTCGAGGAAGGTCGCGTCGAGCGAGTCGTTGGCGAGGGCGGGCACGCTGCCCTGGGGGGCCTCGGCGTAGCGACCCGTGCCGTCGTTCAGGAACAGCTTGTTCTGGCCGCGGGACGGCGTCGACTGCCCGGCGTTCGCGAAGAACAGGTCGGGCCAGCCGTCGCCGTTCGCGTCGCCGATCGCCGCGTTGTAGGTGTAGGCGTCGTTGTTCGGGTTCACGAGCTGCCCGAGCGTGAACACGCCGCGGCCGTCGTTGAGGAACACGCGCGCCGGGCCGAAGTTCACCGAGAACACGAGGTCGAAGTCGCCGTCCTTGTCCACGTCGACGAGCCGGACGTCGGTGGCCGCGAAGCTGTCGCGCGCGATCGCCCCCGCGCGCTCGACGAACCGGAGGCCCTCGTTGAAGAGGACCCGCGGCGGGCCGTTGTTCACCGCGACCGCGATGTCGATCCGGCCGTCCCCGTCGAGGTCGCCCGCGTCCGCGCCCCAGTCGGCCGCCGTCGTGTCCGGGAGCATGGCCGTCGCGTCGACGAACCGCCCCGTGCCGCCGAAGAAGCCCGAGCCGGTCGAGCCGCTCGACGAGCTGCCGGACGACGTGTTGCCGCCCGCGGTCGTGCTCGACCCGCCGCCCGGGTTGCTGAGGGTGCCCGTGCTCCCGCCCACCGGGGCGCTGGAGGTGGTCGTCGCGGTCGACCCGCTCGTCGTCGCGCCGGTCGTGCCGGAGCCGGTCGTCGCGGTGCTGCCGGAGCTGACCGCGGCGGTCGCGGCGAGGGTGTTCGACCTCTTCTTGGACGAGCAGCCGGTCGTGCCGACGACACCCGCGGCGGCGATCAGGACCAGGGCGAGCGAGCTGAAACGCATGGGGGCGGCCTCCTGACGGCCATCCAAAGCGCGTCGCGTGCCGCGGCGGAAGGCCATACGTCAAAGGATTTGTGCGTGCCATCCCGATCCGTTCGCGGACCGCTCTCCCAGAACCTGAGGACCGGCGCGCGGAGGCTCGAGCCGCGCCGAACCGGGGGACCACGCCCCGGGCGCCGCCGGCTCGCGGCGAGGTCCGGGGCGGGATCGCGTCGCGCCGGTCGGGGTCGCCGGGACGACGACCGCCGTCCGGCCCCCGCGCCCGCGCGGGTCCTCGGGGCCGCGCCGACGTCGGGCCCAGGGTCCTTCGCGGCCATCCGGTCCAGGCGCTCGCCACGCGCCCCGCCCGACCAGGGCCCCTTGGCCTCGGCCGCCGGGCGCCGGTAAGCTGACGTGCGCGGGCGGAGGGCCCGCCCGCGAGGGCTCGCGTTGACGCTCCGCTACGACGACCTGCTCGCCACGCGCGTCCTCGCCCGGCAGGCGCCGGACAAGAGCGAGGCGGTCATGGCCCGCCTCGACGCCCTGCGCGAGGGGCGCTCGAGCAAGAGCCTCCTGCTCGAGCTCGTCGAGGGCGAGGTCCTCACGATGGAGCAGGCCCGCTGGGTCCACGGGCTCGTCGAGCGGCACAAGCGCGGGCGGGGCGTCGGGATCTACGCGCACCTGCTCGCGCGCGAGGGGCTGCCGGCCGAGCGGGTCCGCCGGTTCGTCGAGCAGGTCGGGGCCGACGGCGACCTGAACGCGCTCGGCGAGGCGATCCTGGCCGCGGGCCAGCTCACGCCGGATCGCGAGCAGCAGCTCCGCTTCCAGGCCCGGCTCGCGACCGACCGCGACCAGGCGCAGCAGCTCCAGGCCTTCCTCGACACGTTCGGGCGCGACCCGTCGAGCGAGGCCGCGGGCACCCTCGGGGCCGGCCCGCAGGTCGACCCCACCCTGAGCGGGATCCACCGGGTCGCGATGCCCGCGGCCGAGGAGGCCTCGCGGATCGTCCGCGGCACCCTCTCGGACGCGGACGAGGAGCTCCCCGGGCCGCAGTTCCGGATCCCCGACGGGATCGACATGTCGGACCCGCGCACGGGCAAGCAGATCAAGGGCTACCGGATCCTCGGCCGCGTGGGCGCGGGCGCCATGGGCGTCGTCTACCTGTGCGACCGGCAAGACGACCCGAAGAAGCCGATCGCGCTCAAGCTGCTCGAGAAGGGCGCGGAGCTCGACGCGCAGGGGCGGTTCAAGCGCGAGATCCTGGCCCAGAGCTTCTTCTCGCACCCCGGCGTGATCGAGATCTACGACGCGGGCGAGACCGAGCAGGGCCACCAGTACCTCGCGATGGAGTACTTCGAGGGGCAGGACCTCTCGGTCGTGCTCGAGGCCGAGAAGCGCCTCGCGCCGGCCCGCGCGCTCGGGATCGCCCGGCAGGTCCTCGACGCGCTCTCGGCCTGCCACGAGGCCGGGGTCGTGCATCGCGACGTGAAGCCCGCGAACGTGCTCGTGTCGCGCGACGGCGCCACGGCCAAGCTCATGGACTTCGGGATCGCCGTGATCCGCGACCTCGGCGAGTTCGAGACGAAGGTCTTCCACTCGATGGAGGGCGGGATCACGGGCACGCCGGAGTACATGTCGCCCGAGCAGGCGGGCGGCGACCCGATCCGGGCGCCGTCCGACCTCTACTCGATGGGCGTCGTGCTCTACCACATGCTCGCGGGCCGGCTCCCCTTCGAGTCGGAGACCTCGCAGGGCTACGTGACGCTCCACATGCTCGAGGACCCGCTCCCGCTCGCGAAGGCCGCCCCCGACATGAAGGGCCTCCCCCGCGAGCTCCTCGAGCTCGTGGACTCCCTGCTCGCGAAGACCCCCGAGGAGCGCCCGGCCAGCGCCGCGGCCGTCGTGCAGGCGCTCGACGCGATCCTCCCCAAGCTCAAGGACCGCCGCGGGACGCAGGGGTTCTGGGGCCTCCTCTGGGGTCGCTGAGGCGAGGCTCCGGCGGGGCGCCGCGCCCCGGCGCGCGCGCCTCCTCCTCGGTCGCCCCGAGGGCGGGGCGCGCCGCTCAGGTCCAGCGCAGGGCGGACAGGACGGCCGCGCTGCCCCCGGCGGCGAACGTCGCGAGCAGCTCGTCGGCGGGGCTCTGCCCGCGGGCGAGCCGGGCGCGCAGCGGCGAGAGCAGCTCCACCGCGGCCGGCTCCTCGAGCCCCGCCCGGACCCGGTTCGCGAGCCCCTCGTGGGCCAGGTCCGCCAGGTCCCGCGCGACGTCGAGCACGGTCCCGGCCCCCCAGGGCGCCGCGAGGCCCTCGCGCGGCACGCGCGCGCGGGCCTCGGCGCGCGCGGCGGCGCCCGCGCGCGCGAGCAGGTCGAGCGCGGCGCGGCGCGCCTCGGGGTCGTAGGCGAGCCCGACCCAGAAGGCGGGGACCTCGCCCAGGTCGCCCGGGCGCGGGCCGTCGACCGAGCGGAGCTCGACGAGCCCCCGCTTGAGCCGCGCGTCGGGGAACACGGCGTTGAGCGCCGTGCGGACGTCGTCGAGGTCGAGCGGCGTCCCGTCCTCCCAGCGCCCGGCCTCGAGCGCGGGCCGGAGCGGGGCCCCGTGGAGCGGCACGTGCTCGCCGCCGCGCAGGCGGAACATGAGCGGGGCCTCGAGCGCCCAGGCGACGTAGGGCCCGAGGTCCCGCGCCTCGGCCACGCCCGGCGGCTCGCCCGCGCGGGCCGGGTCGGTGAACCGCCAGATCTCCGCGCGCAGGGAGCGGAGCCCGTTCGGCGCCAGGCGGGGCGCGGCGGCGCCGTCGCCCCCGCGCCGCTCGGCCTCGAGCGGCGAGCAGGCGAACGCCGCCGTGGCGACGGGCGCGGCGAGGACGCCCAGGCGCAGGAGCGCGGCCGCGTCGGCCTCGTCGACGTAGTCGAGCGTGACCTGCGCGGAGAGCGTCCGCTGCATCATGTGGTGCGCGAGCCGGGCCGGCGCGCCGAGCGCCGCGAAGTGCTCGCGCATGACCCGGTAGCGCCCCTTGGGCATCCAGGGGGCGTCCGCCTGGGCCCAGGGCGCGAGCCCGCCGCCCACGAGCGAGAGCCCGAGCCCCTCGGCCAGGTCGGCGAGCCAGCGCATGCGCTCGCGGGCCTGGGCGACGAGGCCCGCCACGTGCGGCGCCGGCGCCGTCGACAGCTCGAGCTGCCCGCCCGGCTCGAGCGTGAGCGTGTCGCCGGCCGGGCCGGTCGCCGCGATCACGCGCCCGGCCTCGAGCCCCGGCGTCCAGCCTCCGTCTGCGCAGGCGCGCTCGAGGAGGGCGCCGATCCCGCGCGGCCCCTCGTGGGGGGTGGGGACGGCGCTCGCGCCGTCCTCGCCCCGGTCGAGCACGGCGACCTCGAGCTCGAGCCCGACGCGGGCGGGCCCGGCGCCGCGCCCCGCGCCCGCGAGCCAGCGGGCCACGGCCTCGGTCGTGCGCGGGCACTCGGTCACGATCACGCGGCCTCCGCTCCCGGGGCCGGGGGCAGGGCCAGCGCCTGGGCGCGCGACGGTAGCACGCGCCCCGCGAGGGGGCGCCGCCCGGGCCCCGCGCGCGGTTGCCGGGCCGAGGGTTGAGCTGCGGGGCCCGGGCGCGCGGCCGCGCCCCGTGACGGCCGCGAGGGCCCGGGGTCGAGAGGGAGCCGGCCGAGGGGGTCGGCGGGGGACGGGCCCGAGCGGCGGCCCCCGCGCCTCGCGCGACGACCTCGCGCCGAGCGGTCACGCCGAGCACCCCGGCGGGGCGCCCGGCGCGCGGGTCGGCGGCGAGCCGAACGAACCGAGGGCCCGGGCGGGCCCGCGCGAGGGCTCCATGGGCGGCGACCAGCCTGCGGGCGAGCGAGACCACGACGAGGACGACCCCGGGGCGCCGGAGGTCCAGGGGGCGGACGCGCTGCTCGCGCGCCTCCGGCGGCGGCCCGCCGACCTCGAGGCGCGCGCGACGCTGCTCGCGCTCGCCGCGGACGGGCCGGCCGTCACGGTGACCGCCGAGGCCCGGCAGGGCGCCCGGGCGCTCGCCGAGGAGGCCGAGGCGCTCGCGGCGACCGACCCGCTCGCCGCGCTCCGCCTCGCCGACGCGGCCGTGGTCGCCGACCCGAGCGGGGCGGCGGGGCTGTCGGCCGGGGGTCGGGCCGCGCACCTGGCCGGGCTCCAGGACGTCGCGCGCCTCCTCCTCCGCGCGGCCGTCGAGCGCGACCCGAGCGATCCGGCGGCCCTGCGGCGGCTCGCCCGCCTCGCCATGTTCACGGGCGACCTGCCGGAGGCCGGGCGCCTCTACGCGTGGCTGCGCCTGTTCGCGCCGGACGACGAGGAGGCCCGCACGCTCGCCGCCTCCGTGGCGCCCGAGCTGCCGTGGTGGGTCGCGCGCTCGCCGGCGAGCCGGGCCTTCGCCCGGTCGCTCGCCGCGGCCGTCGGCTCCCGGCGGCCGGTCCTCCTCCTCGGGCCGCCGACCTCGGGGCGCGGCGTCGCGGCCCGGCTCCTCCACGCGCTCGGGCCGGGGCGGGGCCCGCTCGTCGAGGCCGCGCGCGACCTGCCCGCCGCGGCGGACCGCGCCGTGGACGGCCTGCTCGTGGTCCGCGCGCCGCGGGGCCTGCCGGCGGACGATCTGGCGTGGCTCGAGGCGGCGCTCGCGACGACGCCCGGCCCGCGCGACCCGCGGCTCGTGGTCGTCGCCGACTCGATCGCCGCCGCCGAGGTGCGCGACGCCTTCCCCTGCCCGGACGACCCGGCCACGCCGGTCGAGCGGCCGATCGTCCTGGTCGTGCCCGGCCTGGCGCGCCGCGGGGAGGACGTGCCCGAGCTGCTCGTGCGCGTGCACGGGGTCCCGCACCATGTCTCGGCCGAGGCCGCGGCGCAGCTCGCCCGCCTGCCCTGGTCCGAGGTCGACGAGCAGGAGCTCGCGCGGTTCGCCGCGGCGCTCTGCGAGGCGGCCTTCGCGGCCGACCCGCACGTGCCCTCGCGCCAGGTCCTCGAGCGCGCGCACGTGGACGACGCCCTCCACCGCGACCGGCGGCTGCGCGGGCTCGTCGACGAGGGGGCGAGCGCGCGGTGGTACGAGGCCCTCCGCCTCGCCTCGCGGCCGGGGGCCCGGCCGCGCCGCCGCGCCCACGTCGAGGCGCCGGACGACGGTCCGGAGCTGCCCCGCGACCTCGCGGACCAGGAGGCGGAGCAGACCCGCCCGGCCGTGCGCGCCCAGCTCCGGGGCTGCGCCGGCGCCGACGCCCGGCCCGGCGAGTTCGCCGGGCGGCCGCAGGGGTCGAGGACGGCCGCGCGCGCGCGGGCGACCGAGGGCATGCGCCGGAGCGCGGTCGTC
>JANJTH010000779.1 GCA_024711205.1 Planctomycetota bacterium
GGGTCGAGCCCGCCGCCGGCCTCGACCTCGAGCCCGAGCGCGCGCTCGGCCCCGTCGGCGCAGGCCGCGGCGAGCGCCGCGCGCGCGGCGCGGGCCTCCTCGGGCGTGGTCGTCGCGCCGGCGAGCGTGAGCCGGTCGCACGCGCGGGCGACGCGGGCGAGCCCGTCCGCGCCGCCGGCCTCCAGG
This sequence comes from Planctomycetota bacterium, assembly GCA_024711205.1. GTDB lineage: Bacteria > Planctomycetota > J058 > J058 > J058 > JANJTH01. The sequence goes on from JANJTH010000779.1 coordinate 187, forward strand.
GCGAGCCGGTCGCGGAGGGCGGGCCGCAGGCGGGCGTCGAGCGCCACGCCCAGGTCCTCGCCCGCGAGCGCGGCCCGCAGGGCTTCGAGCGCGGCCACGTCGTCGTCGTGCGCGAGGTCGAGCGAGAGGACCTCGAGCCGCCGGTCGCCGCCGCGCTCGCCGCCGAGCTCGCGCACGAGCCCGGCGAGGCGCGCGGCCCCGGCGACGGCGGGGCGGCCCAGGTCGAGCTCGACGCGCAGGTCCTGGTCCGCGCCGAGCGCGCAGGCGGCCGGGCCCTGGTCGGCGCGGAGCGTCGCGCGCCGCGCGAACGCGTAGAACCCGACCCGCTCGGGGCACCGGGTCGACGCGCCGGGCGCGCCGCCCGAGGTGGCCGGCGCCGCCGGCGTGGGGCGCAGGTGCGCCCCGCCGCGGGCGGCGAGCCCGAACCCGACGGGGACCTCGGCCACGGGGTCCTCGGTGAGGGACACGCGGATCGTGTCGCCGATCCCGTCCTGGAGCAGCCCGCCGATCCCGATCGCGCTCTTGATCCGCGCGTCGTCGCCGTCGCCCGCCTCGGTCACGCCGAGGTGGAACGGGTAGTCCATGCCCTCCGCCGCCATGCGCGCGGCGAGCAGCCGGTAGGCCTGCACCATGACGTGCGTGTTCGAGGCCTTCATCGAGAGCACGAGCTCGCGGTAGTCGTGCCGCTCGCAGATCCGCACGAACTCGAGCGCGCTCTCGACCATGCCCTCGGGCGAGTCGCCGTAGCGGTTCATGATCCGGTCCGAGAGCGAGCCGTGGTTCGTGCCGATCCGCATGGCGACCCCGCGGCGCTTCGCCTCGAGCACGAGCGGCGTGAACCGCTCCTCGATCCGCGCGAGCTCGGCCGCGTACTCGGCGTCCGTGTAGGTCTGGACGGCGAACCGCTTCGTGTCCGTGAAGTTGCCCGGGTTGATCCGGACCTTGTCGACGTGCGCGCAGGCGAGCAGCGCGAGCTTCGGCGCGAAGTGGATGTCCGCCACGAGCGGGACGCGCAGCCCGCGCCGGCGCAGCCCCTCGCGGAGGCCGGGGAGCGCGTCGGCGTCGCGCTGCGTCGGCACGGTCACGCGCACGATCTCGCACCCTGCGCCCACGAGGCGCTCGATCTGCGCGAGCGTCGCGTCGACGTCCCAGGTGAAGGTCGTCGTCATGGACTGGACGCGGATCGGCTCGTCGCCGCCCACGGCCACGTCGCCGATCCGCACGACCCGCGTGCGGCGGCGCGCGGGGTGCAGCCGGTCGGCGCAGTAGGGGAGCGCGAGGGGGCTGTCGGTCGGGGGCGCGGGCGCGATCACGGTCGGCTCCATGGCGAGGGCGGCCCGTCCGGGCGCCCCGCCGCTGGCCCGGGAGGTTACCCGCCCCCGGCTCCGCCAGGAAACCCCGCGCAGCCCCCCAACCCCTTGCCCTTGCCCTTGCCCTTGCCCTTGCCCTTGCCCTCCCTCTTCTCTTCCCTTCTTCCTCCTCCTCCCCTTCTTCCTCCTCCTCCCCGACCTCCCCCACCTCCTCCCACCACCCGGGTACAACCGCGCGCATGCCCGGACCCCGCTACCTCCCGCTCGGCGTGGGCGACGCGTTCACGGCGCGCTACTACTCGTGCTCGGTCGCGCTCGAGGCGCCTGCGCAGGCCGTCGCGGCGGCCGGCCTCGACCCCGCCGGTCCGCGCTGGCTCCTGATCGACTGCCCGCACCCGATCCGCAAGATGATGGCCGAGGCCTCCGGCGCCGCGGACGTCTCGCTCGACGTGGGCGACCTGCAGGGCGTCGTCGTGACGCATCTCCACGCCGACCACAGCTCCGGGCTCGAGGGGCTCGGCTACTTCGCCCACTTCGTGCTCCGGCGCCGCCTGCCGCTGCTCGCCCACCCCGACGTGCTCGCGCGGCTCTGGGACGGGCACCTCGCGGCCGGCATGGAGCAGCTCCTGCCGGCCGTCGGGGCGCCCTTCCGGTCGATGACGCTCGAGGACTACTTCGACCCGCGCCCGCTCGACCCGGCGGGCGCCGTCCGGCTCGGCCCGTTCGAGGTCGCCTGCCGCACGACGATCCACCACATCCCGACGACCGCGCTGCGCGTCACGGTCGCGGGCCGCACGCTCGGGCACAGCGCGGACACGGCCTTCGACCCGGGGTTGATCGCCTGGCTGACCGAGGCCGACGTCGCGCTCCACGAGACGAACCACGGCGTGCACACGCCGTACGCCGACCTCGCGGCGCTCCCGGCGCCGGTCCGCGCGAAGCTCCGGCTGATCCACTACCCCGACGAGTTCGACCTCGCCGCGAGCGCGATCGAGCCGCTCCGCCAGGGGACCCTCTACGACCTGTGACCCGTCGTTGCACCCGGGCGGGGCGGGCGGCGAAGGAGGGGGTGAGGGGGCCGATCGAGGGCGAGGGTGAGGACGGAGGGCGGGCCTGGCAGCGGGCCCCCGCTGGTCGAGACGACGAGGACGGGCTGGTGGGGCGACGAGGGGCGCGACGAGGGGCATGGGTCGGCGGCAGGAGGCGGGCGCTGGGCGCCGGGCTCCGGTTCGCCGCGGCGTTCGCGGTCGCCGGCGCGCTCGGGGCCTCGGCGGCCCGCGCGCAGGAGAGGGCGGGAGGCCGGGCAGGCGAGGCCCCGGTCGCGCCGGCCCCCGACAGCCCCCTGCTCGCCGCGTGGGTCGGCTGGACCCGGAGCGGCGGGGCGGGCGAGCAGCCGGGGTGGCTGCTCGTCGGCGTGGAGCTCGAGCAGGCAGGCGGGGTCGAGCGGGCCTTCGAGGTCGTCGTCGAGACGACGGTCGGCGCGGGCGCGCGCTGGGCGACCTGCGCGCCCGTCACGCTCACGCCGGGGCAGCGCCGCCGGCTCGAGGTCCCGCTGGCCTGGCCGGGGGGGCTCGGCGAGCTGGTCGTGAGCATCCGGGACGCGGGCGGCGGCGCGCCGCTCGAGCGGCGCGCGCTCCGGGTCCCGCTCGGGGCCGAGCGCGTCGCCGTGATCGCCCCGGGGCGGGTCGAGCTCCAGGACACCTGGTGGCGCGAGGTCGCCGCCGGTCCGGTGGTCGCCGCGATCGCGCAGGACCTCCCGCGCGCCGCCGCGGGCTACGGCGGGCTCGACGCGCTCGTCCTGTGGGAGGCGGACCTCGACGCGCTCGACGCCGCGCAGATGGCCGCGCTCCGCGCCTGGCTCCACGAGGGCGGGCGCGTCGTCGTCGTCCCCGGGCGCAACGCGACCTGGCTCGCGAGCCCGACGCTCGCGCGCGCGCTCGGAGAGCCCGCGCCCCTGACCCCGACCCGCGTCACGACCCGGGACCTGCCCGAGCTCTCGAGCCACCTCGGGGCGCTCCAGCGCCCGCGCCCGCGGACCTTCGCCGACGACGTGCTCCCCGACGTCGAGCGCCCGCCGTTCGCCGTGTGGCGGTTCAGCCCGCCGGGGCCCGCGCCCGGCGCCGCGGCGCTCGACATCGACGCCGTGCGCTTCGGCGCGCGCGGGCGCAGGTCCGGCTTCGGGCTCACCTCGAACGTGCCCGTGACGGTGACGCCGGACGGCGGGGCGCCGCTGCCCCTCGTCGAGCGCCGGCCGCGCGGGCGGGGCTGGGTCGACCTGCTCGCCGTCGACCTCGGCCGGGCCCCCTTCGACCGCTGGCCGGGGCGGCGCAGGCTGCTCGCCGAGCTCCTGGAGCGCGACCTGTCGGGCGTCGCGAGGGCCCCGGCGGCGCGCCTGCCGGACGCCGAGGCGGGGCGCGCGGCGGGCCGCCTGCTGGCGCCCGACCTCCGCCCGCTCACCTGGTTCGTCCTCGCCTACCTCGCCCTCGCGGGGCCGGCGCAGGTGCTCCTGCTCCGGCGCCTCGACCGGCCGCTCCTCGCGCTCCTGAGCGTGCCCGCGCTGGCCGCCGTCGCGACCGGGGTCCTGCTCGTCGGGGCCCGCACGGGGCCCGGGGCGCGGGCGCAGGTCCTGCGCGCGAGCGTCCTCGAGGTCGAGCTCGGCGCGGTCTTCGCGCAGCAGCGGTGCACCTGGACGCTGCTCTCGCACGCCCCCGCGCGCGTCGACGTGCGCCTGGGCCCCGGGCTCCTCGGCGTCGGACCGCTCGGGGCGGGCGGGCTCCCCGCCGGGTTCGAGGCCCGCTGGGAGTCGGGCCGGATGACCTTCGCCCACACGCCGCGCCCCTGGCATCGCGCGACGTGGGCGGCGGAGGGGCCCGTCGAGCTCCCTGGCCCCGTGCGGCTCGTGCCCGGGGCGGACGGTGAACGGGCGCTCGCCGACGCGACCGGGCTCGCGCTGGGGCCCGTCCTCGTGGCCGGCGACGCGGGCGGGCTGCTCCTGGGCGCCGGCGGGTCGGGCGCGGCCCCGCTGCGGCCCGCGCCGGGGCAGGCCTGGTCGAGCGACGCGCTCGCGCAGCTCGGGCTGAGCGCGCGTGAGCTCCAGGTGGTGGCGCCGTTCCTGCTGGGGCCAGCCGGGGCCGAGGCGTGCGCGATCGGCCGCCTCACCGCGCCCGCGCTCCCGATCGAGGTCCACGGGCCGGCCGACATCGCGACCGACGTCCACCTCCTGCTCGTGCGGCGCCCGGCGCCAGCGCCGAGGCGCCCGTGATCCGCGCGCGCGGGCTCGTCCGGCGCTGGGGCGGGCGCACGGCGCTCGAGGGGGTCGACCTCGACGTCGAGGCGGGGCAGGTCCTCGGGCTCGTCGGGCCCAACGGGGCCGGCAAGACGACGACGATCCGGATCCTCGCCACGCTCCTCGCGCCGACGGCCGGCGAGGTCGAGGTGTGCGGGATCGACGCGCTGGCGCGCCCCGACGCGGTCCGGCGGCGGCTCGGGTACCTGCCCGACGCCTGGGGGGTCGAGCCCGGGGCGCGCGTGGACGAGTACCTGCGCTTCTTCGCGGCCGCGCACGGCGTCCCGCGCCGCGAGCGCCGGGCGCGGATCGACGCCGCGCTCGAGCTGACGGACCTGGGCGACCTGCGCGCGCGGCGCGCCGACGAGCTGAGCAAGGGCGTGCGCCAGCGCCTCGGCGTCGCGCGCACGCTCGTCCACGACCCCGACGCGCTGATCCTCGACGAGCCGGCCGACGGGCTCGACCCGCGCGCCCGCGTCGAGCTGCGCGCGCTCCTGCGCGAGCTCGCGAGCATGGGCAAGGCCGTGCTCATCTCGTCGCACATCCTGGGCGAGCTGCACGGGCTCGTCGATGCGATCGCGATCGTCGAGGGCGGGCGCCTCGCGGCGTCGGGGCCGATCGACGACGTCCTGCGCCGCGTCGACGTGCGGGGGGCGACGCTGCGCCACTACGTGCTGCGGACGACCGAGGCTCGCGCCGAGGCCGCCTGCGCGCAGCTCCCGGCGCTCCCCACCGTCGTCCGCGCCGAGCGCGCGGGCCCGCGCGAGGTCGCGTTCGCGCTCCAGGCCGTCGCGGGCGAGGCTGGCGACGAGGGCGTGGGCGTCGTCGTCGACGGCCTCGTGCTCCTGGGCGTCCCCGTGCTCGGCCTCCGCGAGGACAAGGCCGACCTCGAGCGGGCCTTCCTCGCGATGACCGAGGGGCGGGTCCAGTGAGCGAGGTCTCCGGGGCCGCGGCGGAGGTCGAGGCGGTCCCGGGTCTGGTGGCCTCACCGGCCGGGGAGGTGCCCCCGGACGACGCGGCCGTCCCGGCCGACGCATGCGCCGAGGTGGACCCCGCCGGCGCTGCCCCCGCGCCGCCCCGGACCAGCGGCGGCGCCGGGGAGGCCCCGACCGCCACGGCGCTCGCAGCGACCTCGGCCGACGCGCAGGCTCCGGCCCCGCACGCGCCGCGCTGTCGGCGGCCGAGTCGGTGATCGCG
>JANJTH010000781.1 GCA_024711205.1 Planctomycetota bacterium
CGCACCGCGCGGCCCGTGGCCGACGCGGGGCGGCGCGACGAGCCGCCCGCGAACGGGGTCGCCGCGCTCGTCGTCGCGGTCCGCGCGGACGCGGCCCGGCGGTTCCTCGAGATCTTCGAGGAGACCGCCGGCGGCGGCGCCCCGCTCGGGCGCGCGCTCTGGAACGTGCTCCCCGTCCTCGTGATCTGCGCGACGGTCTACGCGTTCGTGGGCGGCATGCTCGCGGTCGGCGGGGCGACCACGGTCGCCGAGGCCCTGCGCGGGACGATCCCGCTGCTCGAGGGCGCGCTCGTGAGCCTGCTCGTCGCCTGCTTCCTCCAGTGGCCGCTCGCCGAGCGCGCGATCGACCGCCGGATCCGCACGGCGCTCGGCCTCCTCGAGGGCGTCGTCGAGCGCGCCGTGCAGGGCTGCCTCGGCCGCGCGCTCGTCGACGACCCCGAGCGGACGCTCGCGGACGTGCTCGAGCGCCACCGCGAGCTCGAGCGCCTGCGCGAGGACGCGAAGCGCGTGCTGCGCGAGGACGCCTCGCGCGCCCAGCCCCGCCCGGTCCTCGCGGGGGTCCTGAGCGCGCTCGGCGAGGCCGTGGGCCTCGGCCGGGGCGGCGACGACGAGCCGGGGGGCGACGGGGCGCGCGAGCGCCGCGAGCGCGCGCGCGGCTGACCCGCGCGCCGCGGCGCGCGGGGCTGCGCCTGCTGGGCCCGGGGTTGCGTGCGGGTGCGCACGAGCCTAGCCTTGGGGCCCCGACAGCCCGCCCATGAGCCGCCTGACCCCCCACGAGATCACGGTCCTGTTCGTCGCCCTGGGCACGCTCCTCGGCGCGGCGCGGCTGTGCGGGGAGCTGGCGAAGCGGCTCAAGCAGCCCTCGGTCCTGGGCGAGATCCTGGCCGGCGTGCTGCTCGGCCCGACCGTGTTCGGGCGCATCGCGCCCGACCTCGCGGCCGGGATCTTCCCGCGCACGGGCGGCGGGGCGATCTTCCTCGACGGGTTCGTGACCGTCGCCGCGGCCCTGTTCCTGCTCGTGGCCGGGCTCGAGGTCGAGCTCGGCCGCGTGTGGCGGCAGGGGCGCGCCGCGATCTACGTGAGCTTCTGGGGGATCGCGATCCCGTTCGCGCTCGGGCTCGTGAGCGCCTCGATCGCGCCGCGCGCGATGGGCAGCGAGGTCGGCGCGGACCCGGTGATCTTCGCGCTCTTCTTCGCGACCGCGCTCTCGATCTCGGCCCTGCCCGTGATCGCGCGCACGCTCCTCGACCTGAACCTGTTCCGGACCGACATCGGCATGATCATCGTCGCCGCGGCGATCGTGCAGGACCTGCTCGGCTGGATCATCTTCGCCGTGATCCTCGGCATGATGGGCTCGTCCGGCGGGCACGGGCTGCCGATCGGGGCCACGATCGCGCTCACGCTCGGGTTCGCGGCCGTCATGCTCACGGTCGTGCGCATGCTCGTGCATCGCGCGATGCCCTGGATCCAGGCCCACGCGAGCTGGCCGGGCGGCGTGCTCGGCTTCTGCCTGTGCGTCGCGCTGTTCTGCGCGGCCTTCACCGAGTGGATCGGCGTCCACGCGATCTTCGGCACCTTCATGGCGGGCGTCGCGATCGGCGACTCGTCGCACCTGCGCGAGCGCACGCGCTCCACGCTCGACCAGTTCATCTCGTTCATCTTCGCGCCGCTGTTCTTCGCGAGCGTCGGGCTCAAGGTCGACTTCGTGACGACCTTCGACCCCGTGCTCGTCGTGACCGTGCTCCTGATCGCCTGCGCCGGCAAGATCCTCGGCGCCGGGCTCGGGGCGCGCCTCTCGGGCATGGGCAAGAAGGAGTCGCTCGCCGTCGGCTACGGCATGAACGCCCGCGGCGCCATGGAGATCGTGCTCGGCCTGCTCGCGCTCGAGGCGGGCGTGATCAGCGAGCGCATGTTCGTCGCGCTCGTGATCATGGCCCTCGTGACGTCCATGATGAGCGGGCCGCTGATCCAGCGCGCGCTCGGCGGGAGCAAGGGCTACCACCTGCGCGACCTGCTCCACGCGAAGGCGTTCGTCCCGGCGCTCCGCGCGACCACGAGCGAGGACGCGATCCGCGAGCTCGCGCTGGCCGCCGCGCCGGCCACGGGCACCGAGGGCCAGTGGCTCGCGCAGGCCGTCGTCGACCGCGAGCGGATCCTCGCCTCGGGCCTCGAGCGCGGGCTCGCGATCCCGAGCGCGCGGCTCGACCCGATCAAGCAGCCGCTCGTCGCGATCGGGCTCTCGCGCCACGGCCTCGACTTCAACGCGCCCGACGGGACGCTCGCCCACGTCGTGTGCCTCGTGCTGATCCCCGGGGCGGACCACGACGCGCAGTGGGGGATCATGGCCGAGATCGGGCGCGCGCTCGGGGCCGAGGAGGTCCGCGACCGCGTGCTCCAGGCGGCCAGCTACGTCGAGCTCCTGGCCGCGCTGAACTGGGGCGAGGGCCACGGGGCGGGCGAGGGCCCGCGGCGCGGGCTGATCCTCGTCGGCGCCGGGCACGTCGGCCGGGCCCTGGGCAAGAAGCTCGCGGCGCTCGGGGCGCCCGTGTGGGTCGTCGACTCGAACCGTGACCACTGCCTCGCCGCCCAGCGCGACGGCCTCAACGTGGTCCAGGGGAGCGCGCTCCGCGACGTGATCCTGTTCCAGGCCCACGCCTTCGAGGCCCGGGCCGTCCTCGCGCTCACACCCAACGCCGAGGTGAACGGCCGCGTCGTCCGGCTCGCGCGCGAGGCGTTCCGCGTGCCCCAAGGCCTGGCCTTGACCGACGAGGCCGAGGCGAGCGGCGAGTTCGAGCGGATCGCGCTCGCGAACCCCGCCGCGCTCGCCGGCTGGGACCGCTGGGTCAACGAAGGCGCCGCCGACTGGGCGAGCGCGACGGTCGCCCGCGGCGACCCGACCGGCCTCGCGGAGTTCGTGGCCATCCGCGGCGGGCGCGACCTGCTGCCGCTCGTCGTCATCCGCGAGAAGGCGCCGGTGCCCGTCCACGCGCGCCTGGAGCTCGCGCCCGGCGACGAGCTGCTCGGGCTGCGTCGGCGCCACGCGAGCCTCTCACCGCTCGAGCGCGTCGAGCGCGCCGCCGACCGCGCGCTCGTCCTCGCGCTCGACGCGCCGGCCTCGCCGCTCGAGGCGGCCGCGCGCGCGGCGCAGGCCCTCGCGCAGCGGCTCGGGCCCGGGGTCGGCATGGCGCCGCCGAGCGACGAGCGGGCGCTGACCCCGCTCACCCCCTGGCTCCGCGTGGGTCGCCTGCGCTGCCCGCGCCCGGAGACCCTCGAGCTCGCGGTCGTGCGCAGCCCGGCCACCGTCGCCGTGGCCCCGGGAGCGGCCGCGCCGGCGGGGGGCGGCGAGCCCTCGGCCCTCGTGCTGATCGCCTCGTCGGAGGACGAATACAGCACGCACCTCCACGCGCTCGCGACGATCGCGCGCTGCGTCGAGGAGGACGACGCGGTCGCCCGCTGGGCGGAGGCGCGCACGCCCGAGGCGATTCGCGCGGCCCTGCTCGCGCAGGCGAGCGCGCCGGCGCTGGCCGCCGCGGCGACCTGAGCCGACCCGGGCCCGCCGGCGGCGGGTCCTCTACGCGGACCGACCGCCCGAGCCTTCGTCCCGGGGCGCCGGGGCGCACGCGGGCGGGCAGAGCGCCTCCCACGAGGTGATCGGGTCGAAGGGGGCGCGGTCACGGCGGGGGGCGGTGGTGTTCATCGCCCCCATCTTCGGCCGCCGGCGCCCTCGGCTTGAGGGGGGGCCGACAGGTGGGGCTCGAGGCCCGCCGCGAGCTCACCCGCGATCCAGTCGGCGCCCGCGGCGGTGGGGTGCACCCCGTCCTTCTCGCGCAGCAGCGGTGGACCGCCCGCGCGAACGGCGGCCTGCATCGCGGGGAGCAGGTCGAGCGCGGGCAGCTCGAGCCCGGCCGCGAGCGCGCGCACGCGGGCGACGATCGCGCGGTCGACGCGCCCCTCGAGGAGCGCGTCGTCGGGGACGAGCGCGAGCGCGACCCGCGCGCCCCCGGCGCGCGCGGCGGCCGCCCCGCGCGCCAGGTGCCCGCGGAGCGCCGCGAGCTCGGCCTCGACCTCGGCGGGCGGCAGCGCCACGAGCTCCTCG
>JANJTH010000793.1 GCA_024711205.1 Planctomycetota bacterium
CGAGGAGCTCCGCGAGCGCCGCGCGCGCGGCGCCGTCGCGCGGGCCCGCGACGGGCGCCCGGCGTGTCGAGGGCCCGCCCTCCATCAATCGCCCCCCGGGAGCCCCGGCTCCTCGGCCAGCACGACCTCCCGGATCACCTCCTGGCCCATGCGCGGCTCGAACAGGGTCAGCGTCACGGGCTCTCCGGGGAGGTGGCGGGCGAGGAGCGAGCGCAGGTGCGCGAGCGAGGTCACGGGCACGTCGTCGACGGCCACGATCGTAACGGGCAGCCCGAGCCCGAGCGCCGCGAAGGGGCCGCCCTGGGCGGCCCCCGTGGCGCGGACCCGCCGATCGCCCCCGTCCGGCCCCCCGTCGGTCACCTCGTCGAGGCGCGCGCCCAGGAAGCCCCGGCTCCGCTGCCCCGCCCAGGGCACCGGGTCGAGCCGCAGCGCGTGGACCACGATCGTGAGCCCGGGGCCCGACACGGCGACGGTCGGCTCCACGCGCGAGACGATCGCGTAGGGCGAGGGCGCCGCGTCCTGGCGAAAGGGGTCGGGCGCGGGCGCGTGCTGCCAGGCGCGCATGTCGGGGGGCAGCCCGAGCCGCTCGGCCAGGGTCGGCCGGCGCACCGGCAGCGACGCGGGCAGGCGCAGGGTCCGCCGCTCGCCCGGCGGCAGGTCGCCGAGCAGGAAGTGCGGCGGGAACACGCTCGAGCGCCCGAGCTCCACGACCGACGCCGCCCGGACCACCCCCGGCCCGGGGTTGCGCACCGTGAGCACGTCGCCGCCCGCCTGCCGCCGCACCTCGAGCTCGAGCGCGCGCAGGTCGTCGCGGAGCGCGTGGACGTGCAGGACCTCCCTGCCCCAGGGCGGCATGGCGACCGCCGTCGTCGTCCGCCGCCCGCGCTCGGTGGCGGCGGTCGCGGGCCGGGCCGGGTTCGACTCCCAGCGCCCCCCGGTCCAGAGCCCGTCCTCGGACGTGCGGCCGCGCACGAGCGTCACCGCGTGGGCGCCGCCCTCGAGCGTGACCTCGTGCCGGACCGCGCCGCCCGAGAGCACCGTGATCGTCCCCAGCTCGACCGCGGGCCCGTCGGCCGGGACGACCACCCGGAAGCGGGCCTGGGCCTCGCCCGGGGCCGCGCGCACGAGCCCGGCCACGGCCGGCGCGAGGAGCGTGAACCCGCCGATCAGCGCGACGACCGCGAGCGCGAGCCGCCGCCGCGGCGAGCGCCGCAGCCCGAGGGCGAGCGCCGGGCCGACCGCGAGCACGTAGAGCACGAGGTAGCCGACGACGGCCCCCTGCGTGACGACGCCCGGCCCCTCGAAGGGCTCCCGGCGCGCCTCGTCGCTCGACGGCGGCCAGGCCCGCTCGACGGCCGCGGCCGCGTCGGCGAGCCGCCCCTGCAGCTCGAGCGGCGGTCCGCCGTCGTCGAGCGGGTCCGCCTCGAGGCGCACGACCCGGCCGCGCCCGTGCGCGCGGAGCCGCGCCGGGAGCCCGCACCACTTCCGCTCGACCGCGGCGCCGCCGAGGCCGTCGAACAGCGCGGCGAGCGCCGGGCGGCGCGCGTCGGCCCCGAGCAGGACGAGCGTCCCGCCCTCGCGCACGTGCTCGAGCAGCGCCTCGCGCTGCCTGAGCGCCCAGCCCGCGGGGTCGACCTCGCGCAGCGCGACGAGCCCGACCCCGGCGTAGCAGGACGACTCCGTGGGGGCGCGCGCGGCCGGGGCCACGGTGACGTGGAGGAGCGCGTCCTCGCGCCCGGGGGCGAGCAGGCGCTCGGGCGGCCGCCCGTCGAGCACGAGCACGTGCTTGCGCCCGTCGATCCCGGGGAGCGCGGGCAGGGTCCGGGACACGAGGAGCCGCCCGCGCTCGTGGACCTCGACCACGACCTCGGAGTCGACCGCCAGCGAGAAGCACTCGGCGCGCTGCCCGCCCGCGGGGAGCTCGAGCGCGCGCTCGGCGGTCCCCTGCTCGCTGCGGACGACGAGCCGGAGCGCCCGGTCCTGCCCGGTCCCGTCGCGCAGGTCCACCCACACCTGCGCGGGGAACCGCCGCGCGGGGACCGCGCCGTCCCAGCCGACCTCGACCCGCGCGAGCGGGTCCGCCGGCGTCCCGAGCGCCGGCCCGCTCGCGGCGACGGACGCGTCGACGGGCTGCCCCCGCGCCGCGTCGCCGACCAGCAGCGCGACCAGGAGGAGCCCGGCCGCGCGCGCGCCGGCCCGCGAGCCCGGGGCCGTCACGAGGCCCCCCCGAGCCCGAGCGCCCAGGACAGGGCCGCGCCGGCGAGGGTCACCCCGAGCGCCGCGCGCGCCGCGAACGCGAGCGCGGCCGCCCGCGTCCAGCCCGCGGCCGGGTCCGCCGCGCGCGCGACCCGCCCGCAGTCGAGGCATCGCGCCAGGCCGACGAGCGCCGTGCCGACGGCGCCGCCCCACCAGGTCCACGCGACGCGGGCCCGCGGCCCGCCGCACGCGGGGCACGCCGGGTGGGGCCCCTGGGCGCCGCGGCGCAGCGCCTCGAGCGCGAGGGCCTCGGCCCGCCGCTCGCGGTGCCCCGCCCAGGCGTAGGCGCCGAACACCCAGGCGAACGCCCCCTGCCACAGCCAGTGCGCGAGGAGCAGGTCGCCTCCCCCGCCGCGCTCGGTGGCCACGTCGCTCACCGCCTCGAGCGCCGCGGCGGGCGACGCGAGGCCGATCGCGAGGAGCGGCCCCGCGAAGGCCCGCGTCACGGAGTCGGGCGCCCGCGAGAACCCGGAGCCCAGCGCGTAGGGGATCGCCGGGAGCGCCGCCTGCACCGTGAGCCAGACGGACGTGACGAGCAGGGCCGCGCCGCCGCCGAGGACGCGCGCCCCCGCCGCCTTGAGCACGAGGAACCCGACCACGGCGGACCCGACGAGCACGTCGAGCGACGCCGTCGTGGCGTAGAGGAACGCCTCGGGGTGCGTGAGGCCCGACGTGCGGCCCGTCCGCACCAGCCCGCCGAGGTCGGGCCAGGCGGTCAGGACGGCGCCCGTGTGCAGCGCGACGAGCCCGCCGCACACGAGCGCGAGGACGGCCGCGTCGACGACGAGCAGCGGCACGTCCCGCCCGCCGACCCGCCAGGCGAGCGCGGCCTCGGCGCGCCCGCCGCGGAGCAGGAACAGCGTGAGCGAGAGCACGAGCGAGCACCCGACCATGTCGAACGCGAGGATCGGGTCGAGCCAGCGGATCCCGCGCAGGAGGTCGGGGTGGAAGACGAACCCGACCGCGCCCGCGGCCGCGACGGCGACCACGAGGAGCTGGGCCGCGGCGCGGAGCGGCAGCGTCAGCCGCACGAGCCGCGGGCCGCGGTTCTCGAACAGGAACGCGAGGTCGACCCGCCGGGTCACGAACGGGCGCATGCGGCGGAAGAACGCCCGGCGCGCGTCGCCCTGGAGCACGACGGCCCCGAACCCGTTGAGGCCCGGGACGAAGGCGTGGAGCGGGCCCACGAGGCACGTGATCGCCGCGGCGGCCCCCACGAGCGCCCAGCGGAGCACGCTCCAGGCGGGGCCGGGGAGCGTCGCCCCGAGCAGGCGGGCGTCGCCGTAGAGGCGCTCGAGCTCGGCGGCGTCGGTGCCGGACGCCGCGGCGACGAGCGGCTGCGCGAGGTAGCGCAGCGGCGTCCAGCCCGCGAACGCCGACGGCGCGGGGGTGAGGTCGACCGCGAGCGCGCCCGCCGCGAGCAGGAGCACGAGCGCGAGCGCGATCACCTCGTGGAGGACCACCCCGAGCCCGAGCGTCGCGACGAGCAGCAGGTTCGCCCACAGCCAGAGGAGCGCGTAGGAGAGCGCCGTCCGGCCGAGCGACAGGCCGCCCAGGAGCCCGAACAGCGCCACGAACGGGAGCGTCGCGGCGATCAGGGCCAGGAAGTAGGGCTGGCTCGTGGCCCACTTGCCGAGGAAGTAGCGGGCCGGCGACATGCCCGTCGTCACGAGCTGGTCGAGGTAGCCCCGCCAGCGCGGCCCCTCGAGCAGCCCGCTCGCGTGGATCGGCACGACGAGCGCGAGGCAGAGCGTGAGGGTCCCGAGCGCGACGAGCGTGAGGTACGGGCCGACGCCGACCTCGACCACGACGCGGCGCAGGACCCGGTCCTCCTCGGGGAGCCAGAGGAGCGCGAGCCCCGCCGCGACGAGGACGAGGAGCGTCACGAGCCCGAGGACCGCGCCGAGCCGGAGGCTCGAGAGGATCCGCCGCGCGTCCTGCTCGGCGGACGGGTTGTCCCAGGCGTAGCGGCCCGCCCGGCGGAGCAGCGCGAGGGCGCGCGTCACCGGATCGTCCCGTCGGTGCCGCGCATGAACACGTCCTCGAGCCGCGGCCCCTGCTCGACGAACCGCAGCACCGTCACCCCCGCGTCGAGGAGCGCCCGGAGCGCCGGGTTCCCCGTGGGGGCGCCGGTCTCGAGCCACAGCCCCTCCTCGTCGAGCCCGCAGCCCGTCACCTCGGGCAGCGCGAGGAGCGCCTCCTGCGCGCGCTCGCGCTCGGCGGGCGGGACGCGGACGCGCCAGGTGTGGACCTCGCGGCGCGCGCGCAGGCCGTCGGTCAGCTCGTCGATCCGCCCGTGCGTCACGAGCTCGCCGTGCTCGATGATCGCCACGGCGTCGCAGATCTCCTCGAGGTCCGCGAGGATGTGGCTCGAGACGACGATCGTCTTGCCCAGGCGGTTCAGCTCGCGCAGGATCTCGCGGATCTCGATCCGCGCGCGCGGGTCGAGCCCGGCGGCCGGCTCGTCGAGCACGAGCAGGTCGGGGTCGTGGACGAGCGTCTTCGCGATCAGGATCCGCTGCTTGATCCCGGTCGACCCGGCCGAGACGAGCGAGTCCTGGCGCTCGACGAGGTCGACGAGCTCGAGCACGTCGCGGACGCGCCGCTCGCGCTCGACGCGCGGGACGCCCGCGGCGGCCCCGAAGTAGCTGAGGTACTCGCGCACGGTCATGTCGGGCATGCGCCCGAGCTCGGCCGGCATGTAGCCGAGGCGCCGGCGGATCGCGGCGACCGCCGTGTGCGCGTCGCGCCCGAGGATCCTGAGCGCCCCGCGGTCGGGCTTGCTGAGCGTCGCGACCATCTTCATGAACGAGGTCTTGCCGGCCCCGTTCGGCCCGATCAGCCCGAGCAGGCTCCCGCGCTCGATCCGCATGGAGATCCCGCGCACGGCGACGGTCGTGTCGTACCGCTTCCAGACGTCCCTCGCCTCGACGACGGCCCCTGACACGTGGGCGCGATCCTACATGAGAGCCCTTGAAGGAGTCGCCGGCTCGGCCGCGCTCTCCAGCGACGCCGCCACTCCCTTGGTGCAACCCACGGTCCTTCCACGAGTGTTCGCGTCGCTCCCGCCTCGCGGGCGACGCGGCGGCCTGCTTCGAGGGCTCGGGGGGAGTGCACCACCCCAGGCCGGCGCCCCGAGCACGGGCGGCCGCCACGTCCGGTTGCGCGCGGCCGGCGTCCGGAGCATGATCCCGCCTGGATCGGGGCCGCGCTGGGCTCCGGGCGGGGGGCGCAGGGCGCCCGATCGCGTTGCTGAGGAGGAAGCTCGTGTCCGACTTGAAGGCGTCTCCGGGTCCGTCCACCACGCCAGGCCCCGCCGATCGTCCGGCAGGCCCCGGCAACCCCGGGGGCGGGCCGTCCCCGCTCGCGGGGGGCTCCGCGACCGCGACGAAGCCGAGCGGCCTCGGCGCGCTCGACGACCTCGACGACGAGCGCGACGACGAGCCGGGTCAGAAGCCGGGCGGCGACAAGCCGAGCGCCGGCAAGCCGGCGGGCGGCAAGCCGGGCGAGGGCCCGGCCGGCAAGCCCGGCGAGGGCGGCAAGCCCGGCGAGGGCCCGGCCGGCAAGGGCGGCCCGCTCCCGCGGGTCCCCGAGTCGAAGGTCCCGCCGCGCCCGCCGGCCGGCGAGGCGGCGGCGCTCTCGCAGCCGTTCGCGGACGCGCGGCAGCAGTTCCAGCAGATCCTGGGCGAGGAGAACCAGCGGCTCATGGAGCTGAAGCTCCAGGCGAGCCAGGGGATCGAGGCCGCGCTCGACCGCCTGTCCGAGGAGGCGAAGCGCACGCAGGCCATGCTCGAGCGCAACGAGGCGCTCGCGCGCGAGGCCGAGCGCGTCGTGCTCGAGGGGCAGAGCCTCGACCAGCAGCAGGACGACCTCGAGCGCCAGGTCGAGGAGGCGCGGGCGCGCTGCGAGGCGCTCTCGGCGCGGGCCGAGGCGCTGCGGGCCGAGCGGACCGAGCTCGAGGCGACGCGCGAGGAGCTGAAGAAGATCACGACCGAGGAGGGCGACGAGGTCAACGCCCTCAAGGCCGAGGTCCAGCGGCTCAAGGAGAAGCGCGACAACCTGCAGGAGCAGACCGGGCAGCTCAACCAGGCGAAGACGCGCCTCGAGGAGAACGTCGCGCGGCTGCAGCGGCTCAAGGACGAGTTCATGTCCGAGATCAACCGCATGCAGGCCATGAAGGGCGACCTCATGCGCATGCCGCAGCCGGACGACGACGACGAGCCCGCGAAGCCGGCCCCGAAGCCGGACGCGGCCAAGGCCGGCGGCCCGGACGCGGGCAAGCCGGGCGCGGCGAAGCCCGGCGAGCAGGGCAAGCCGGGCGGCCCCGCGGGGGCCTAGCCGCGGCCGGACGCCAGGGCCCGGGCGGCGAGCGCCGCCCGGGCCGGCGCGCCCGCGCGCGCCCCGGCGTCCGCTCCGGGTGACCGCACATGCCCGAGCGTCCAGGCGAGCGCGACGAACGGCCGGCCGCACCCGCGCCGGCGGTGGGCCCGGGGCCCCACGGCCCGGCCCCCGGTCCGCTCGGGCCACAGGGCGCCGTCCCCCGGGCCGCCGGGCCGGGCCCAGGGGAGGCCGGCAGGCGCCCCGGGCCGGCCGTGCCCGGGGCGGAGGGACCGCCGGACGACCGGCGCGCGACCCCCGACGACGAGGACCCGGACGCCTGGGACCTCCTGGCGTCGGCGCGGGGGCGACGGCCGCCGCCGCCGCTCCCGGCCCGGCCGGAGCGACCGCCGCTCGACGAGACGGCGGCGCCGCCCTACACGCGGAACGCGCTCGACCCGGCCGAGGCCGGCGGGCGCGCCGTCCGCGCGGGGTCGGCGCCCGGGGCGCGTGCTCCGCGCCGGGGGGCAGGCCGCGACGCCGCGGCGGACGTGAAGGGCGCGGGCGACGCCGCGGCGGACGTGGAGGGCGCGGGCGACGACGCGGGGTCGCTCGACGGCCCGACCTCGGCCCCGCCGGGCCTCGGCCAAGGCGCCGAAGGCGACCACGACGCGCCGCGCGCCGACCCCGGCCCGGGCCTCGCCGACGCCCCGGGCGCGCGCGCGCCGACGCTCGAGGACCTCGCCCCCGGGGTCGGCGCCGACCCGGCGCCGTCGCCCGACGACGTCCCGACCTGGGTGCCGGGGCCGCGCGCGGCGGCGAGGGCGCCGTC
>JANJTH010000795.1 GCA_024711205.1 Planctomycetota bacterium
GCACCCGCCGCCGCCGCGCTTGCCGCCCGCGGGCGCCGCGGCGGCGGTCGCGGCGGGCGACGCGGTCCCCGTCGTGGGGCGCGAGATCGCGGGCCCCGTGCCGCCGCCCGTGCCGAGGCCGGGCAGCTCGAACTTCACGGCGACCCGGTGCAGCTCGTTGCCGAACGCGTCGCGGAGGGGCTGGTAGGTGTAGGCCACGAAGGTCACGCGGTCCGACCCGGCGGGCCAGCGGTCGAGGTCGAGCGGGATCGGGCGCTGGTTCGTGAGCTCCCAGCGCGCGTCGGTCACCGTGAGGCGGTCGGCCCAGCCCGTCCCCCCCTTGCCGCCGACGGGCGCGAGGATGTCGATCGGGCCCGCCGCGGCGTCGCTCGAGTCGCCCGCGTGGTCGAGGGCCTTGAGCTCGAGCTGGTAGTCGCGCGCGTCGATCGACATGTCGAAGTCGAGCCGCACGCGCAGGCCGCCGGGCGGGATCACGCCCTTGCCCGTCGTCGGGTCGACGTCGACGCGCGCGGCGTCGACGGTGAGGTCGAACGGCACCGCCCAGATCGGGTTCGTGTAGCAGCGGCGCCCGTCCGGCCCGAGCGCGGCCGGGTCGGCGGCCGTGAAGGCGCCGAGCGACAGCGCGCTCGGCTGCGTGATCAGGCCCTCCTCGGCGGGGTCGAGCGGCTCCTCGAGCGGGCGCCCCGCGCCCGCCGGCGCGAGCTGGCCGCGCGGCGCGAGGTACGGGCTGCCCGAGGGCTTGCGCCCGACGGGGTTCGGGTCGTTGCTGCTCGTGCGGTAGACGGCGATCGCGCCCACGTCGCCCCACTCGGGCGTCGACTCGTAGTGGTAGCCGAGCCGGACGGCCGGCGACCCGCGCAGGACGAGCGCCGTGCCCTCGCCGTCGAAGGCCCCGCCGCCGCCGATCCGCCCGTCGGCGTCCTCGTGCCGCGGGCTCGCGTCGTGCCAGCGCAGGGCGCGCCCGTCGAACCGGTCCTCCGCGTCGAGCGAGGCGCGGAGGAGCGGGCCGTCGGTCAGGACCGAGCGGCCGGTCAGGAGCGCGTCGAACGCGCGCGCCTCGGGCGTCGCGCCCTGCGCGCCCTCGCCCAGCGCGTAGGTGACCGCGCCGCCGAACGCGCTGTCGCCGACCGTGAACGTGCTCTGGAAGCCGACGATCGTCGCCAGGCGGTCCTCGGTCATGTTGAAGTCGCCGTGCGCGTCGCTGCCGGCGCTCGCGAACACCTTGCGGGGGAAGCGCACGCCCGGGCGCGCCCGCAGCTCGTAGTCGAGCAGCTCCGCGAGGTCCCGCTGCCAGGCGCCCAGCCCCCGCTGGAGCTCGGCGTCCCAGTCGGCGTTCCCGCGCGCGAACGCCGCGTCGGCCCACGGGTTCAGGTCGTCCCACGCGATCTTCCCCGCCTCGAGCGAGCGCCGGCCGAAGTGCCCGTTCCAGAGCTGCACGCCCTTCGTCACGAAGCCGTCGCCCTCGGCCGTGACGGCGAGGTCGCGCCGCTTGAGCGGGTCGCGCTCGAACGCGGCCTCGAAGTGCGCCTCGGTCCAGCCCTGCCCGCCGTAGGGGTGGGCCGCGAACAGCGCGGCGCGCCGGTTCGACGCCCGGTCGTCCTTGGCGAGCCGGCGCACGACCTCGTCGAGCGTCAGGTCGGGCTCGGTCGAGCCGAGCGTGTTGCGCGCGAGGTCGCTGCCCCCGTGCCAGGGGCCGTCGACGTGCGCCGCGCGGTAGCTGAGCACGTGCGAGCCGAGCGGGAGCGAGAGGAACGAGACGAGGTTGTGCGACGCGCTGAAGCTGATCTCCTCGCCCACGGTCTCGCCGAACAGCTCGTGCATGCGCTGCCACTCGGTCTTGCCGCCGCTCGCGGCCACCGACGTCGGCCCGTAGAGCGGCCGGTTGACGATCGAGTCGTCCCCGGGGCCCTGCGCCTTGTAGTAGCAGTTGTGGTCGGTCGTCACGAGCTTGCCCTGCCCGTCGAGCGCGTCGGTGAGCCCGAGCGCGAGCGCCGCCTCGCGCAGCATGGGGAGCGGCCCGCCCCACGCCTTGCGCGGCGCGAGCAGGCTGAAGCCGTCCTGCTGGTACCACTCGGCGATCGTGTGCACGTGCGCGTCGAAGTAGCGCCCCTCGCCGGGGAGGGTCGGGCGCGTGTGCGCGGCGAGCGCGACGCGGAGCATCTTCTTCGTGGTGCCCGCGCTCGTGCGCTGGAACCCGCCCAGGAAGCTGCGCTGGTGGCTCCACTCGACCCGCGCGTCGATGAAGCGCGCCCCGTCCCCCGGCCCTTGCGCCCCGGCCGAGCCGGGCGCCTGCGCGCCGAACGGGGCCTGCTCGAGCGCGCGCCGCGGGACGCGCACGATCGCGTAGCGCCCCGGCTGGTCGAGCTCGTCGTGGCGGAACACGCGCAGGTCGCGCGTGCCCCCGGGGCCGGTCTGGACCTGCCCCAGCTCGTCGGTGACCTCGGTCCCGGCCGCGGCCTGCGTCGGCTGCAGGCGGCGGTCGTCGAGCAGCACGGCCTCGCTCGCGGCGGGCTGGGGCGAGAGCCGCCCGGCGAGCCGCACGCGCTCGACGCGGATCTTCGTCGACGGGTCCTGGTCGCCCTTCTCGGGCAGGAACACGAGGACCGGCAGGTAGGGCCGGCCCGCCTCGAGCCGCCACGGCGCGTCGAGCACGAAGTTGATGTCGCCCGACTGCTGATACTGGGTCTGGACCGGCTGCTCCTCGCCGCGGGTCGGCACGAGGGCGTCGAGCGCGACCCGGTCGTCCTCGGGGGCGTCGTCCGCGTCGCGGCCCAGGAAGGCCAGCTCGGCCGTCACGACGCGGCCGGCGAGGGCCTCGAGCGCGGCGGGGGCGAGGGTCCAGCGCAGGCGGGCCGTCTCCCCCGCGGCGAGCGGCGGGTGCTCCTGCGGCGCGAGCTCGAGCGGGCCGAGGCGCCCCCCGACGGCGGCCGCCTCGGGGAGCGCGCCGCGGCCCTCGACCTCGACCTCGAGCTCGAGCCCGGCCTCGGCCGTCGCCGCGCCCGCGACGCGCGCCAGCGCGAGGTCGCGCCGCGGCGCGGTCGCGGGCGCGATCCGCGCGAAGACCTCGGCCCCCGCGCCGTCGGCCCCCGCGAGGGCGAACCGGAGCGGCCACGCCCCGTCGAGGGCGGGCGCGGGGAGGCCGCGCGGGAGCGTCACGGGGACGGTGACGACGCGGCGCTCGCCCGGGGCGAGCGCCGCCACCTCGACGGCGCCGAGGTCCTGCCCGGCGACCGTGAGCCGGAGCGTCGTCGGGTCGCTCGCGCGCGCGCCGGCGTGGACGAGGCGCACGGACGCGAGGACCCGCTCGCCGGCGCGGGCCGAGGCGGGGAGGGCGCGCGGGTCCTCGAGGCGCGGGCGCGGCGCGGGGCCGGCCCGCCCGACCACGGCCTCGCGGAGGAGCGCCGCGTCGACGACCCCGGCCGGGAAGGCGCGCGCGACGTCGGGCGCCCCGGCGAACGTCTCGAGCGGGCGCACGGCCGCGCGCAGGAGCGCCTCGAGGACCGTCGGGTCGAGGTCGGGCGCGGCCGCGCGCGCCAGCGCGGCGAGGCCGGCCACGCGCGCGGCCGCGACGCTCGTGCCCGAGACCTCGCCCCAGCCGCCGCGCGGCAGGGCGGCGAGCGCGCCGACCCCGGGGGCCAGGACGTCCGTCGTGGGCGCGAGCGCGGTCGCGCGCGCCAGGCGGCCCTGGTCGTCCGTGCTCGCGACGGACACCGCGCGCGGGTGGGCCGCCGGGTGCAGCTCCATGTGGGCGTTGCGGTTGCCGGCCGAGGCCACGACGAGCGCGCCGCGCGCGACCGCGTGGTCGACGGCCCGGTCGAGGAGCGGCGAGGGCACGCTCGAGCCGAGGCTCAGGAGGACGACCGACGCCCCGGCGTCGACCGCCCAGGTCAGGCCGGCCGCGACGTCGGAGAGCCGCGCCCGACCGTCCCGGTCCGCGACGCGCACCGGGAGGACGCGCGCCCCCGGCGCGACGCCCTCGACGCCGTGCCCGACCTGGGCGCCGCCGCCCAGGCCGTGGGGCCGCGCGGCCACGAGCGACGCCATGGCCGTCCCGTGCCCGTTCTGGTCCTCCGACCAGGGCCCCTCGACGAAGCTCCGGCCCGGGAGGACCGCGCCCCGCAGGTCCGGGTGGTCGGCGTCGACGCCCGTGTCGAGGACCGCGACGAGCACCTCGTCGCCCTGGCCGCCCGGCGCGGGGCTGCGCATGGGGCCGGCGAACCGCGCGACGCGGGCGCGCGCCTGCGCGAAGTCCTCGTCGCGCAGCGCGGCCCGCCCCGTCCCGCAGCAGGCGCCCGCCGCCACGAGGTAGGTCACGTCGTCGTGGACCCCGGCCACCCGGGGGTCCCGCCCGAGCGCTCGCCGCACGGCCTCGTGGTCGGCGGCCTCCCCCTCGAGGGCCACCGCCCCGAGCGCCGGGATCGCCCGACGGACCCGCAGGCCGTGCGCCGCGGCCAGGTCGTCCCCGGCGCCCTCGGCGCCCGCGGCGAGCGAGCAGATCAAGGAGACGTGAGCGGGACGCAAAGGCGACGGGCTGGCACGGAAACCCGAACCCCACCAGGCGGACGAGACGAGCGCCGACACGAACATCGCGCCTGCCAGGGCCATCCTGGGGCCAACGCTGAGCCTGATCTGCCGTAGAATCGGGGTCACCACGCCCCCTTCACGGCAAATTGAAGTCCACGAGGCGTCCGGTCCCCGTCGACGCCTCGCCACGAGCGGAAACCCCATGAAGCTCCTCTCTTGCTGCGTCGCGTCATTCGCCCTGGCGACGGCCAGCGTCGCCCTCGGCCAGGACGGCGTCGCCGCGGTCGAGCGCTCGACCCAGACCCTCGCGGCCGAGGCCAGCCGATCCGTCGTCGCGGTGCTCGGGACGGCGAAGCCGGGCACGATCGACGACCAGGCGAACCGGACGGGGTTCCTGATCGACGCCGAGGGGCACATCCTCACGGAGGCCGACGGGGTCGCGCGCCGCCGGCGCGTCGAGGTCCGCTTCGCCGGGCCGGTCCGGGCGCAGGCCCGCGTCGTCGGGACGGACCCGCTCACGGGCGTCGCGCTCCTCAAGCTCGAGGAGCCCGAGGCGATCGCGCGTCGCCTGGGCGGCAAGCTCCACCCGCTCGCGCTCGCGAGCGCGGGGGCGCTCCAGCCGGGGCACGTCGTGTTCTCGCTCAGCAACGCCTTCGACAGCCTGGCGGTCGACGGGATCCCGACGTTCTCGCGGGGCGTCGTCTCGGCCTTCCACCGCCCCGAGCCGGCGCGCGTGACGGCCGAGATCAGCTACCGCGGCCTGCTCATCACGACCGACGCGGCCGTGAACCCGGGCGCGTTCGGCGGGCCGCTCCTCGACCGGGACGGGCGCGTCGTCGGCGTGCTGACGCGCGCGGTCCCGACCGGCCAGTGGCTCGGCGCCGCGATCCCGGCCGACCCGATCGCCCGCTCGGTCGAGGCGCTCAAGGCGGGCCAGCCGCCGCGCCACGGGCGCCTCGGGCTGTTCGTGCGCGGGACGGGCGGGGAGGCCCGGCCCGGCGGCCTCGAGGTCGTGCGGATCGAGCCGGCCTCGGCCGCCGCGCGCGCCGGGCTCCAGGCGGGCGACCGGCTCGTGGCCGTCGACGGCGTCGCGACGGTCGACGCGACCGACCTGGGCCGGGCCCTGACCGGGCTGCCCTCGGGCGCGCCCGTCCGGCTCAAGGTCCTGCGCGGCGAGCGCGTCGTCACGCTCCACGCGGCGCTCGACCCGGCCGCCCCGGTCGTCCTGGCCCAGGCGCCGGGCGCGAGCACGCCGCTCCCGCCCGCGCCGACCCCGGCCCCGGCGACGACCCCCCGCCCGACGCCTGGCCCCACGCAGCCGCGCCCCCAGCCCGCCGCGCCGGCCCGGGCCCAGCCGCCGACGCTCGGGCTCGCGCTCAAGCCGCGCGCGGCGGGCGGGCTCGAGGTCGCCGAGGTCGCGCCGGGCGGCCCCGGCCAGAAGGCCGGGATCACCCGCGGCGACGTGATCCTCGCCTTCGGCGGGCAGCGCACGAACGACTTCGACGCGCTCGGTCGGGCGCTCGGGGCCCGCAAGCCGGGCGACCGGGTGGCCGTGCGCGTCGAGCGCGACGGCTGGACGCAGGAGCTCACGGTCGAGCTCGCGGCCGCGGGGCCCGCGCTCGCCCAGGCGGGCGAGCCCGGCTACCTCGGCGTGATGCTCGCTCCGGCCGAGGGCGGCGGGGTCCTCGTGCGGGGGCTCGTCGAGGGCTCCCCGGCCGGGCGCGCGGGCGTCGCGGAGGGCGACAAGATCGTCGGCCTCGACCGCGCCCCGGTGCGCGGGCCCGAGGACCTGGTCGCCGCGCTGCGCGGCAAGCACGCGGGCGACCGCGTGCGCCTCGAGGTCGAGCGCGCCGGCGCGCGCCGCGAGGTCACGGTCACGCTGGCCCCCCGGCCCGCGGCCACCCCGGCGCCGGCGCCCCCCGCGCCACCCCCCGCGCCGACCCCCGCCCAGGCGGCCCCGTGGCTCGGCGCCGCGCTCGTCGCGAGCGGCGGCCGCGTGACCGTCGAGTCCGTCGACCCGCGCGGGCCGGCGGCCAAGGCCGGGCTCGCCGCCGGCGACGTCGTGCTCGCGGCGCAGGAGCGCCCGCTCCGCGACCTCGACGGCTTCGACGCCGCGTTCCGCCCGCTCCGCGCCGGCGACACGCTGCGCCTGCTCGTCGAGCGCGGCGGGTGGCAGCGCACCCTCGAGATCCAGCTCGCCCGGCGCCCGTAGGCCCGGACGCCGTTCGACCTGCCCCACCGGGGTCGGCCCAGGCGCCGGCCCGACGGAGATCGCTCCATGAAGTCGCCACGCTCCCACTCGCGCCCGCCCCTCCGGGCGCTGGCCCTGACCCTGGCCCTCGTCGCGGCGAGCCCGGCCCTCGCCGCGCCGGACGGCTACCTCGGCGTCTACCTCGTCGACGAGGCGGACGGCAAGCAGGGCGCGCTCGTCGAGGAGGTCGCGCCGGGCTCGCCCGCGGCGGCCGCCGGGCTGCGCAAGGGCGACCGCGTGCTCGCGTGCGACGGGAAGGCCACGCCCCACGGCAAGGCCCTGATCGCGCACCTGCTCGCGGGCAGCCCCGACCAGGCGCTCGCGCTGCGCGTGAGCCGCGACGGCTGGGAGCGCACGCTCGAGGTCCGGCTGGCGCGCAAGCCCGGGCAGTCCGCCCCGGCCCCGCGCGTGCCGGGCCCCGCCGCGCCGACCGAGCGCGGGTTCCTGGGCGTGTTCCTGCGCGACGGCCCCGCGGGCGAGGCCGTCGTGGACCAGGTGACCGAGGGGTCGCCGGCCGCGAAGGCCGGGCTCCAGGTGGGGGACGCGGTCCTCGCCGTCGACGGCAAGAAGGTGGCCGACCCGAGCGGGCTGATCGAGGCGCTCGGGAGCCGCGGGCCGGGCACGAAGGCGGTCCTGACCGTCCGCCGCGGCGGGGCGATCGGCCGCGACCTCCAGGTCGAGGTCACGCTCGGGCGCCGCGAGGCGCAGGCTCGCACGCCCACGCCCCGCGCCGAGCCGACCCGGCCCCAGCCGACGCCGGCGCCGAGCGAGCGCCGCCCGGGCTGGATCGGCGTCGCGCTCCTCGACGAGGACGGCAAGGGCCCGCTCAAGGTCGAGGACGTCCAGGCCTCGAGCCCGGCCGAGCGGTTCGGCGTGCGCCCCGGCGACACGATCCTCGCCGTCGACAAGACCGACGTGCGCACGGTCGAGCAGTTCTCGAAGGCCATGGACGGCAAGTTCGCGGGCGACGTCGTGACGCTCCGGATCGAGCGCGACGGCTGGCGGAGCGAGGTCCGCGTGACCCTGGGGGCGCGGCAGTGACGGCCCGCCTCGCGCTCCTCGCCGCGCTCGCGCTGCTCGCGCCCGGCGCGCGGGCGCAGGAGGCCCGCCCGCGCGCCCCCGAGGCGGCCCGGCAGGGCGGCCCCGCGCCGCTCGAGGCCCTCGACATCATGGCCGCGCGCCTCGTCGAGGCCGTCGCGCCCTCGGTCGTCCAGATCACCGTCGAGCGGGCCGCGGCGCAGGTCCGCCCGCTGACCCAGGCCGAGCGCGCCGGGCTCGGCGTGACCGGCAACTACGACCCGCGCTACTTCGCGCGCCCCGAGTCGACCTCGAGCGGCGTCGTGGTCGCCCCGGGGATCGTCGCCACCGCGACCTGGAACCTCGAGGGCGCGGGCGACGTGACCGTGATCTCGGCCTCGGGCGCGCGCCACCCGGCCCGGCGCCTCGGGCGCGACGAGAACCTCGACGTCGCGCTGCTCGCGCTCGACGACCCGGAGGGCAAGGCGCTCCCGGCGCTGCCGCGCGCGACGCGCCCGGCCGCGGTCGCGCAGTTCCTCCTCCTCGTCGGGCGGACCGACGAGGGCTCCCCGCTGGTGACCCGCGGGATCGTGAGCGGGCTCCAGCGCTACCGCGGCGACGCGTTCGCGCACTCGGCCCGGACGAGCTACCAGAACCTCGGCGGCGCGCTCGTCGACCTCGACGGCCGGCTCGTGGGGATCTCGGTCCGCCACTCGGACCGCTCGCGCCAGGGCCAGAGCTCGGGCGTCGGGTTCGGCGCGCTCGTCTCGGACCTCGAGGCCGTCAGCCAGCGCCTGATCGCGGGCGAGGTCGTGCAGCGCCGGCAGACGCCGTTCCTCGGGATCTCGGCCGACCCGGCCCCCTCGGACGGGTCGGGCGTGCGGATCGCGCAGATCGTCGCGAACACGGCCGCGGCCAAGGCCGGGATCCGCGCCGGCGACAAGATCAAGATCTTCAACCAGGTCGAGCTGCGCGACTTCGCGCACCTGCGCGACGAGATCGAGAAGCTCAGCGTCGGGGTCGAGATCGTGATCACGATCGTCCGCGGCGCGGAGGAGCTCGACATCCGCGTCACGCTCGGCGCGCGCCCCCGCGGCGAGGAGGAGTGACGTGAGCGTCCACACGATCCAGCGCGCGGTCACGCGCGCGACGACGACGCGCGCGGCGCGGGGCCCCGCGCTCGCGCTGGCCCTGACCTCGCTCCTCGGCCTGGCCGGGGCGGCGCAGGCCGACGACGCGGCGCTCGCCCGCGCCCGGGCCTACGAGGCCGACCTGATCGCGCTGACCGAGCGGGTGAGCAAGGCCTTCGTCGCGATCGGCGGCGGCTCGGGCGTGATCGTCAGCCCCGAGGGCGACGTGCTCACGAACCACCACGTGGCCGGCTCGCGCAAGGTGGGCGAGAAGTGGACGGTCACGCGCCCCGGGAACGTGATCGAGACCGCCGTCGTGATCGGCCACGACGCCCGCGGCGACATCACGCTGCTGCGGCTCGAGGGCAAGGGCCCCTACCCGTTCGCGCCGCTCGGCGACTCGGACGCGGTGCGGGCCGGCGACGTCGTGGTCGCGCTCGGCAACCCGTTCGGCTTCTCGAAGGACGGGACGCCGCACGTGAGCGTCGGCGTCGTGAGCGGCGTGCACCGCTACCAGGGCGGCTACAGCGACGCGATCCAGACCGACGTCGCGATCAACCCGGGCAACTCCGGCGGGCCGCTGATCGACCTCGCGGGCCGCGTGATCGGGATCAACGGCCGGATCGCCGTGCGGTTCGGGACCCGGGCGAACACGGGCGTCGGCTACGCGATCCCCGCGAACCAGATCCAGGCGTTCATCCCGCACTTCCGGGCCAAGGGCGACGTGCTGCACGGCGCGCTCCTCGGCGTGACGCTCCGGCAGGGGGCCGACGGGGGCGCGCTCGTGGCGCGCGTCACGGACAACAGCGTGGCCGGGGCGAAGGGCCTCCGCGCGGGCGACCTCGTGCTCCGCGCCGACGGGCGCGAGGTGACCGGGCCGCAGCGCCTGCTCGGGATCGTCGGCACGTTCCCGTCGGGCGAGACGATCACGCTCGAGGTCCGGCGGGGCGAGGAGCTCGTGCGGCTCGACGTCCCGCTCGTCGCGCGCGAGGCCCAGCCCGCCGACCAGGACAAGGGCGCCTGGCTGGGCGTGCAGATGTCGAGCCACGAGGGCGGCGGCGTCGAGGTCGAGGCGGTCGTCGACAAGTCGCCCGCCAAGGCCGCGGGGATCGCCCCGGGCGACGTGATCCAGGCGGTCCAGGTCGGGCGGCTCCGCCCGCGCAAGACGGCCGACGTCAACGCGTTCCTCCAGGTCCTCCGCGGCCTGTCGCCCGGCGCCCAGATCAAGCTGACGATCCAGCGCGGGGAGCAGACGCTCGAGGTCGAGGTCACGCTCGGCAAGCGCGAGTAGGCCCTGGCCGCGTCGGCGGCGGCGCTGGCTTGACGCAGGTCAAGCCGCGCCGCCGCCGGCGCGGCGCTGGCCGTCGGCGCCCGCGCGCCGGCGCGGTACAACGCGCCCGCGGGCCCACCGGCGCGGTCCCGCGAGGAGGACCCGGTGGAGCTCGACCCCGAGCGCTCGACGCTGAGCGTGTGGACGCACAAGGCGGGGCTCCTGGCCCGGGCCGCCCACGACCTGCGGCTCGACGCCACGGGCTGGCGCCTCGAGGTGCGGCCGGACGGCGAGGGCGCGGCCGTCGAGGTCCGGGCGCCGGTGGCCGGGCTCCGGGTCGCCGGGCAGGTCCACGCGGACGGGCGGGTCGAGCCGCTCTCGGCCAGGGACCACGCCGAGATCGAGGAGAACGTCCGCCGCAAGGTGTTCGACGCCGGACGCCACCCCGAGATCGCCTGGTCGGGGCGCGTCGCCCTGCCCCTCGCGCCGGGGCGGACGCGCGCGACCGGCCGGCTCACGCTCCAGGGGGCGACGCGCGAGGTGCCGCTCGACCTCGAGGTCCGGCCCGACGACGCCGCCCCCGGGGCGGTGCGCGTCGAGGGGCGAGTCCGGCTGCTGCAGACGGACTTCGGGATCCGCCCCTACTCGGCGCTCATGGGCGCGCTCAAGCTCGAGGACGCCCTCGACGTGTCCTGGTCGGTCGTGCTCCGGGGCTGAGCGCGGCCCGCTGGACGCGGGGCTTGCTTGAGATCCGCTCCGCGCTCGGCCCGCGCCGGGCCGACCTCCCTGCGGTCGGTCCGCCCGGCACGGCCCTCGCGCGTCGGTCGGGTGAGATCCGCTCCGCGCTCGGCCCGCGCCGGGCCGACCGCCCTGCGGTCGGTCAGCCCGGCACGGCCCTCCCGCGTCGCTCAGGGCCCCGACGGCGGCAGCACGAACGCGTCGAGCGCGTGGACGCGCGCCCCGCGCGCCTCGAGCGGGCGCGCGACCGCCGGTCCGGCCGTGGCCTCGAGCAGGGCGGCCAGGGCGGCCGAGGTCGCGCGGCCCGCCTCGTCGTCCACGACGACCACGACCGCGGCCGCGCCGCGGTCGACCTCGCGCCGGGCCAGGTCCAGGAGCGCGCGCGCGTCGTGACGGAGCGCCGGGGGGAGGGCGAGGGTGGGGACGTGGCGGGCCCCCGCGTAGTGCGCGGCCCGGCGGTCGTGGGCCACGACCGCGTCGACGCCGCGGGCCCGGAGGCGGGGGCCGAGGTCGCGGTAGCTGGCCTTCGGGCCGTGGCGGGGCCGCCAGGCGGCGTGCAGGCCGAACCCCAGCAGCGCGAGCGCGAGGGCGAGCCGCGCGGCGCGCTGGGCGCGCGGGCGCGCGGGCGCCCCGAC
>JANJTH010000801.1 GCA_024711205.1 Planctomycetota bacterium
CGCGCCTCGCGCCGTCGCGCCGGCGCGCGGGGGCGCGCCCCCGCCGGACGCGGGCGCCGCGCGGTCCACCGCGAACGACCAGGCCCAGCAGGCGCCCGAGGGGGCCGCCTCGCCCGCGTCCGCCGCGCCAGGCCCCGGCCCTCCCCCGCCGGCGGGGACCTCGCGCGTCCCTGGGCCCGGGGCCGGGGGGCCCCGCTCCTCGCGGCCGCCCGGCGTCGGACCGCCGGGCTCGCTCACGGGGCCGGGTCCAGGCCGTAGCGGGCGATCAGGTGGTAGAGCGTCGTCTTGGGGATCCCGAGCGCGCGGGCGGCCCGGGCCTTGTTCCCGCCGCTCTCGCGGAGCGCGAGCGCGACCATCTCGCGCTCGACCTGCCCGAGCGTCTTGCCCGCGTAGTCGCCGCCCGCGCGCACGAGGCCCTCGCCCCGGCCGACCTCGGGCGAGAGGTCGCGCGCGCGCACGCGCTCGAGCCCGAGCGCGGCGAGGCGCCGGCACTCGTTCTCGAGCTCGCGGACGTTCCCCGGCCAGCCGTGCGCGGCGAGCAGCTCGAGCGCCGCCGGCGTGACCTCGAGCGGCCGCCCGGCCTCGCGCGCGAGCAGGTGCTCGACGAGGAGCGGGAGGTCCTCGGGGCGCTCGCGGAGCGGCGGGACGTGCAGGCGGAGCACGTCGAGCCGGTAGTAGAGGTCCTCGCGGAAGGCCCCGGCCGCGACGAGCGCGCGCAGGTCGCGGTGCGTCGCCGCGACGACGCGGCAGGCGACGGGCACGAGCGCGTCCCCGCCGACCGGCCGCACGCGGCCCTCCTGCAGGACGCGCAGGAGCTTCGCCTGCATGGCCGGGCTCGTCTCGCCCACCTCGTCGAGGAACAGCGTCCCGCGCCCGGCCTGCTCGAACAGCCCGCGCCGGTCCGCGTCGGCCCCCGTGAAGGCCCCGCGCCGGTGGCCGAACAGCTCGCTCTCGAGCACGCCCTCGGCGAGCGCGGCGCAGCTCTCGGAGAGGAACGGCTCGCCCGCGGCCGCGCCCCGCGCGTGCAGCTCGCGCGCGACGAGCTCCTTGCCGGTCCCGCTCTCGCCCGTGATCAGGACCGGCGCGCGCGTCCGGGCCGCCCGCTCGAGCCGCGCGTAGAGCGCGCGCATGGGGGCGCTCCCGCCGATCAGCGCGCCGAGCCGCGTCGTGCCGGGCGGGAGGGTCGGCCCGGCCGACGGGTCGTCGGCGTCCGCGTCGCCCGCGCCCGACGTCGCGAGGGCCGCGGGCGCGGCGCCGCCCGGGGGCGCGCCCGCCGTCGGGGCGGCCGGGGGGGCGCGCTCCGCCTCCTCGAGCGCGAGCGCCGCCTGGTCCGCGAACGCCTCGACGAGGGGCAGGTCCGCCTCGACGAAGGCGTCGGGACGGAAGCGGTGGTCGAGGTAGAGCACGCCCCGGACCTCGCCCCGCAGGCGGAGCGGCGCGCACAGGATCGCGAGCACCCGCCGGTCCGCGACGCTCGTCACGTCGCGCAGGTCCCGGTCCTCCTCCCGCGTCGTGACGACGCCGCGCCCCTGCTCGAGCACGCGCTCGACGACGGTCCGCGAGACCTTGCCCGCCGCCCCCTGGAGCGCCTCCTGGTCGAAGCCGCGCGCGACCTCCACCTTGAGCTTCGGGCGCGCGCCCGGGCGCGGCGTGACGAGCACGAGGTAGCCGCGCTCGGCCTCCGCCAGCTCGATCGCGGCGTCGAGGATCCCCGGGAGCAGCCGGCGCCGCTCGCGCTCGCGCGCGAGCCGGTGCGTCAGGTCGCGCAGCCGCCGCAGCCAGCGCAGCTCGCGGTCGGGGTCGCTCGGGCGGGCGTCGCTCACGGGGTCATGGTGGCCGGGGGCGGAGGGGAGGGGAAGGAGGGAGGGGAGGGGGGAGGGGAAGGAGGGGAGGAGAGAAGAGGGAGAGGGAAGAAGAGAGGGAAGAGAAGAGGGAGGGCAAGGGCAAGGGCAAGGGGAGGAGGGGCCAGGGCGCTCAGACCCGTGTACCGCGCCAGGCCTCCCGCAGCGAGTCCGCCACGAACATGTGCCCGGGCGCGTGCGTGAGCGCGCGGTCGAGGGCCCCCGCCGCGAGCGCGTGCGTGACCGCCTCCTGGCTCGTGACGCCGCAGGCCCAGAACACCGGCACCTCGCCCGGGCGGACCGTCACGGGGTCGCCCCAGTCGGGGCGCGCGAGGTCCACGATCCCGAGCGCGGCCGGGTCGCCCGCGTGCACGGGGGCGCCGTGCGCGCAGGGGAACGGCGCCGAGGCCGCGCGCGCGGCCTCGACGCGCTCGGGCGGCATGGGGCGCATGGACACGACGAGCGGCCCCGCGAACGGCCCGGCCGCGACGGTCGCGCGCGTCGTGCGGTACATGGGCACGTTGCGGCGCTCCTCGACGTGGCGCACGGGCACCCCCGCGGCCGCGAGCGCCGCCTCGAGCGTGAAGCTGCAGCCGAGCAGGAACGCGACGTCGTCCGGCCGCCAGGCGGCCGCGAGGTCGTCGAGGTCCTCGTGGACGACCGCGCCCCCGGGCCCGCGCCGGTGCAGGCGGTAGCGCGGGAGGTCGCGCCGCAGGTCGGCGCCCGGCGCGAGCGCGCGGACCGTCGCGTCGCCGGGCGCGAGCCGCTCGAGGAGCGGGCAGGGGCCGGGGTTCGCGCGGCAGTAGGCCGCGAAGGCGTCCGCCACGGCGGCCGGCACGACGACGAGGTTCGCCTGCACGCGGTCGACCGCGACGCCGGCCGTCGGGCCGCGCCAGCGGCCCGCGCGGAACAGCGCGCGCGCGGCGCCCGGGTCCATGGCCGCCCAGGCCGCGGGCGTGGGCGACCAGCCGCCCCCGCCCGGCGTCTCGACGACGAGCGTGTCGCCGGGCGCGAGCGTGAGCCGGACCTTGCCCGGGAGGTCGCGCGCCGCGCCGTCCGCGCGCACGAGCCGGTTGCGCCCGGGCGCGCCGCCCGCGGCGCCGC
>JANJTH010000223.1 GCA_024711205.1 Planctomycetota bacterium
GGGCGCGGCGGGGCCCGACCGGGGCCGGGGGGGCCCCCCGGCGGCGCCGCGCCCGACGGGCGGGCGCGCGCGCGTGGGCGAGGTCGGCCCGCTGGCGGTCGCCCTCGCCCCCGGCCGCAACGCGCTCGCGCTCGTCGCCACGGACGCGCGCGGCCGCCCCGGCCCGCCGCTCGTCGTCGTCGTCGAGCGCCTCGTCGGGCCCGCGTGGTTCGAGGCGCTCGCGCCCGCGGACCGGCCGGCCTGCCCGCTCCCCGCGGACCTCGCGTTCGGCGAGGCGCCCGGCGAGTACGTCCACGCGCGCGACGGCTCGCGCCTCGTGTGGGTCCCGCCGGGGACGTTCCCCATGGGCCGCGCCGACTCGAGCCGCCCCGACGAGTCGCCCGTCCACGAGGTGACGATCTCGCGCGGCTTCTTCCTCGGGCGGCACGAGGTGACCTGGGGCCAGTGGCGCCGCTTCTGCGCGGCCACGGGCCGCGCGCCGCCCGGCGAGGCGCCGCGGACCGCGGACGGCGTGCTCGAGGGCTTCACGCCGACCGACGACCACCCGATCTACAACGTGTCGTGGGACGACGCCCAGGCCTACTGCGCCTGGGCGGGGCTCGCCCTCCCGACCGAGGCCGAGTGGGAGTGGGCGGCCCGGGGCCCCAGGGCGCTCCGCTACCCGTGGGGCGAGGAGCCGGGCGAGGACCGCCACCTCAACGCGACCGGCCCCGAGGACGGCCACGCGGCCCTCGCGCCCGTCGGCTCCTACCCGGCCGGGGCCTCCTGGTGCGGGGCGCTCGACATGGCGGGCAACGTCCACGAGTGGGTCCAGGACTGGATGGGCACGTACGGGCCCGAGCGGGCCCGCGACCCGCGGGGCCCTGCGGAGGGGATCGCGCGCGTCATGCGCGGCGGCGGGTACCAGTCGGGCCGCGGCTCGTGCGGCGGCTCGCGCCGCTTCGCGCTCGGCGAGAGCTCGCGCGCGGGCGAGCTCGGGTTCCGCGTCGCCCTGCGCGTGCCCTGACTCCACCCATGCGCCGGGCGGCGGCCCGGCAGGCGGCCCCGCCCGCCCGAGCGCGTCAGTCGTCGCCGTCGCCGTCGTCGTCGCCTTCGTCGCCGACGCCCTCGGCGCCGAGGACGTCCTCGCCCTCGGCGCGGTAGCGCTCGAGCTTCTTGAGCAGCCCCCGGCGGGAGAGCCCGAGCACCTTGGCCGCCTGCGTCTTGTTGCCGCCGGCCTGCTGGAGCGCGCGCTCGATCGTGATCCGCTCGAGGTCCTTGATGTTGAGCGTCGGGAGCGACCCCGAGTCACCCGGGCCCGCGCCGCCGGCGCGGCGCGGCGCCGGGCCGCCCTCGCCGAGGAAGCGCGGGTCGAGGTCGGCGAGGCGGACCTGCGTGGCGCCGAGCGCGAGCAGCCGCTTGAGCTCGTTCTCGAGCTCGCGGATGTTCCCCGGCCACGCGTAGCGGCGGAACGCGTCGAGCACCTGCGCGTCGACCTCGGGCGGGCGCTCGCCCGCCTCGGTCAGCCGCTCGAGCAGGTCGGACACGATCGCCTCGAGGTCCTCGAGCCGCTCGCGCAGGGGCGGGATCTGCACGGGGATCACGTTGAGCCGGTAGTAGAGGTCGCGCCGGAACTCGCCGGTCTCGACCATGGCCTGGATGTCCCGGTTCGAGGCCGCGATCACGCGCACGTCGATCTTGACCGTGGCCTTGCCCCCGACGCGCCGGACCTCGCCCTCCTGGAGCACGCGCAGGAGCTTGCCCTGCATGGCCGGGCTCATCTCCTCGATCTCGTCGAGGAAGAGCGTCCCCTTGTCGGCCTGCTCGAACAGGCCGCGGTGCCCGCGCACGGCGCCCGTGAAGGCCCCGGCCTGGTAGCCGAACAGCTCGCTGTCGAGGAGCGTCTCGGGGACGGCCGCGCAGTTGAGCGAGACGAACGGCTGGTCGCGGCGCTCGCTCGTGTAGTGGATCGCCTTGGCGAGCAGCTCCTTCCCGGTGCCGCTCTCGCCCTGGATGATCACGGGGAAGGCCGTCTCGGCGACCCGCCCGAGCAGGTCGAACACGCGCTTGAGCTTGGGCGACTTCGTGACGAGGTTGCCGAACCGCCGCACCGCGTCCTCGTCGCGCCGGCGGACCTCGGCCTCGACCCGGCGCAGGCGGAGCCGCTGCGACTCCATGCGGGTCTCGAGCTCCGCCACGTGGCGGGCGTTCTGGAGCGCGATCGCGGCCGTGTCGCAGAACGCCTCGAGCGTGCGGATGTCGTCGTCGCGGAACACCCCCACGCGCTCGGGCTCGTCGAGGTAGATCGCGCCCAGGACGCGCCCGCGCGAGAGCAGCGGCGAGACCGCCACGCTCTTCAGGTCGAGGCCCGTGGCCGAGGCGTAGCCGTCGCGCTCGAGCGCCCCGCAGGCCGTCACGACCGTCTCGCGCCGCTCGATCGCCTCCTTGATCAGGTGGCGGCTGATCGCGGCCTCGGGCGACGTGATCGCCGCGCGCTCGATGTTCCGCGCGCGGACCACCTGCATCTCGCCGCGGTCCCACAGGACGAGGAACCCGCGGCGCGCGCGCGAGAGCTCGACCGCCGCGTCCATGAGCATGTCGAGGAGGCGCCCGAGCTCGCGCTCGTGGTTGATCGCGCGGTTGATCTCGAGCAGGCGCGCGAGGCGCGCCGCGTCGGTCGGGCCCCCGCCCGAGTCGGAGGGGCGCATGGCCGCGACCGGCGGGTTCGGGATCGCGCGCGGCGAGGGCCGGCGCGCGAGGCTCAGCTCGTCGGTCTCCTCGAGCGGGTCCGACGGCCGCCGCGGGGCCCCCGGCAGCGGCCCCAGGGCCCCCGGGCCCCCGAGCGCCGGCCCCGCCGCGCCAGGGGCCGCCGCGCCCGAGCCCG
>JANJTH010000515.1 GCA_024711205.1 Planctomycetota bacterium
GAGCCGCGCGCTCCGGGCCGGCCCGGCCGCGCCCCGGGCGCGTCGGCCGCGCGCGGCCGCGCGCCCGCGAGCGCGAGCAGGAGGCCGACGACGCCCGCGACGAGGAGCTCCGGCGCGTGGGGCCAGGGGACCCGGAACAGCGTCGGGTGGCGGGCCGGCTCGAGGACGGCCCCGCGGAGGATCCCGCCGGGCGTCGAACCGGTCGCGAGGCCCAGGCCGACGCACGCGAGGACGCCTGCCGCGAGGCCCCCCGCGGCCAGCCACGCGGCCTCGTGGTCGCGCGGCGCCGTCGGTCGCGCGCTCGCGGGCCGCGGCGGGCCGGCCCCGGGCCGCGTCGACCACAGCGTCACCAGGCTCGCGGCGAGGGCGAGCGTGACGCCGCCCGCCAGCGCGGCGAAGGGGGCCTGCGCGCGCAGGGGCCAGGCGAGGGCCGCGGGGGCCAGGAGCGTGAGCGCCGCCACCGCCGCGGGCGCGGCCCGCCCGGGCCCGAGGAGCGTGCAGCTCAGGGGCGCCGCGAGCGCCGCCCCGAGGAACAGCCCGGCGTTCACCTTCGTCGCCAGGCAGACCGCCGTCGCGGCGCCGACCGCCGACCAGCGCCAGCGGCCGGGGGAGAGCCGGCAAGCCGCCCCCCGGCCGGGGCCCGGGGCCCCCGCGAGCGCGAGCAGCGCCGCGAGGGCGGAGAGCGCCACGACGTCGCGCGGGTGCCCCGCCTCGGGGCCGAAGGGGACGACGAGCGCCGCCCCGAGCCCGAAGGCGAGCGCGGCGGGCGCGGGGGCGCGCGTGAGCCGCCCCGCGAGCGCGGCCGCGAGCGCCGCGGCGGCGAGCCACGAGGCCCAGAGGAGCGCGCGCCCGCCGTCGTGCGTCGCGGGGACCCCGAGCGCGTGCGCGAGCAGGCGTGCGCCGAACAGGGCCGGGCCGTACTGCGAGAAGACCTCGTCGTAGAGGGCGCCGCCCCCTCGGACGCCCTCCACGGCCGCGAGGAAGTAGCCCTCGTCGTCGAGCACGAACACGCCGCGGTGGACGATCGGCCACGTGGTCGACGCGACGACGCCCAGGAGCGCCAGCCCGAGCGCCGGGCGCCAGGCCCCCGCGCGCCTCACGGGCCCCTGGCCGCCAGGGCCCCGGGGCCGGCCCCGGCCGCGCGACCGGGCCCGCCTCGCCGTGCTCCTCGCGGCATCGCCTTCACCGCGCGCAATGCTACCTTCCCGCCGCGCGCCCCCCCGAGGGCCGCGCTCGCGCGAGGCCCGCCATGTCCGGTCAGCCGTTCGACCCCGCCCGCTGGACGCCCGTCGAGGGGTTCTCGTTCGAGGACATCACCTACCACCGCTGCAAGGACCAGGGGACGGTGCGGATCGCGTTCGACCGCCCGGCGGTCCGCAACGCCTTCCGCCCGCAGACCGTCGACGAGCTCTACCGCGCGCTCGATCACGCCCGGCAGTGGGGCGACGTCGGCGTCGTCCTGCTCACGGGCAACGGGCCGTCGCCGCGCGACGGCGGGTGGGCCTTCTGCTCGGGCGGCGACCAGCGCGTGCGCGGCCCCTCGGGCTACCAGTACGCCGACGACGGCGGCGTCCCCGACCCGGCCCGCGCCGGCCGCCTGCACATCCTCGAGGTCCAGCGCCTGATCCGGTTCATGCCGAAGGTCGTGATCGCGGTCGTCCCGGGCTGGGCCGCGGGCGGCGGGCACAGCCTCCACGTCGTGTGCGACCTCACGCTCGCGAGCCGCGAGCACGCGGTGTTCAAGCAGACCGACGCCGACGTGGCGAGCTTCGACGGCGGCTACGGCTCGGCCTACCTGGCGCGCATGGTCGGGCAGAAGCGCGCGCGCGAGGTGTTCTTCCTCGGCCGGCCCTACGCGGCGGACGAGGCGGCCGCCATGGGCATGGTGAACGCGGTCGTGCCCCACGCGGAGCTCGAGGCCGAGGCCCTCCGCTGGGCGGCCGAGGTCCACGGCAAGAGCCCGACCGCGATCCGCATGCTCAAGTTCGCCTTCAACCTCGTCGACGACGGGCTCGTCGGCCAGCAGGTCTTCGCCGGCGAGGCGACGCGGCTGGCCTACGGCACCGAGGAGGCCCGGGAGGGTCGCGACGCGTTCCTCGAGCGGCGCCCGCGCGACTTCTCGCGCTTCCCCTGGGCCTACTGACCCGCGCGCAAGACCGGCCGGCCGTCCTCGAGCACGACCGTCGCGCCCGCCGGGACCTCGAGCCCTTCGAGCAGCTCCTCGACGCGCGCCGGCGGACGGCCGCGCTCGGCCACGTACGCCTCGAGCCGCGCCTCGAGGGCGGCGCCGAGCGCGCGCCGGGCCCGTGCCCGCTCGACGCCGGGCGCCACGACGCGAACCCCCTCGAGCCGGAACCCCTCGCCGAGCGGGTCCGCCAGGTCGACCTCGGGCCCGAGCTCGGCGAGCGCGCCCGGCGGGGCGCCGCGCCGGGTCACGAACGCGTCGACGAGCGCCTGCAGCTCCTCCCGCCGGAGGTCCGCGCGGGCCTCCGCCAGCCGCGCGCGGGCGCGCGCGCGCAGCTCGGGCTCGCCCGCCTGCGTCCGCCCCTCCCAGGCCTCGACCTCGTGGCGGAGCCCGTCGAGGCGGGACAGCCCCCGCTGGAGCAGGCGCGCGCCCACCCGCGCGAACTCGGGCGGGGCCCCGGGGTCCTCGGCGCCGTCGAGGAGCGCCTGCCCCGCGCGGCGCAGGCGCGCCGCCCGCACGGCGTCGTCGGGCTCGAGGCTCGCCGCGGTGAGGTGGATCGCGGCCAGCTCGACGAACAGACGCGGCCGACCGGGGGCCCCGGGGGGGACGGTCTCGATCCCCCGGGCCAGGAAGCGCGCGGCCGCCTCGGGCCGGTCGGCGAGCGCGAACAGGAGCACCGACGCGCGCAGGTGCGCCCAGGCGTCCCAGGGGTCGATCGCGACGATCGTGTCGTACATCCGCTCGAGCTGCTCGCGGTCGAGCCGGTCGGTCCGCCGCAGCCCCTCCATGAAGAAGGTCGCGGCGCGGGTCTCGAGCAGGTCCACGGCGAGCGGCTGGTGCCCGAACGCGAGCGCGCGGGCGATCCGGCGCGGCGGCAGCGTCACGAGCACGTCGGGCGGCGGACCGCGGTGGCGGTCGATCGCGGCCTGGAGCGGGAACAGGGCGCCCGCGAGCGCGGCCACGGCGAGCCACGGCCCGAGCGAGCGCACGGCTCACAGCCCCCGGCGCCGGAAGGCCACGGTCGCGAGCGCGACGACGATCGTCGCGTAGACGGCCGTGTAGGCGGCGCCGCCGAGCAGGTGCCCGGCGGAGACCGGGAGGTCGTGCGCCGCGTGGGCGCGGAGGTTCGTGTTCTCGAGGTTCGGGAGGAGCACGTAGGCGACGTAGAGCCCCCTGGACGCGAGCTCGGCGAGCGGCCGCGTCGCGTCGGTCGCCTCCCGCACGAGCGTCTCGCCGAGCCGGTTCATGTCGGCGGTCACGTGGCCCGTGAGCGCCACGACGAACGCGATCACGGCGCCCTCGACCGGGTGGGCCGCGACCGAGAGCAGGATCGCGAGCGCGCCCACGATCACGAGCTCGAGGTAGGTCCCCGCGAGCGCCGCGAGCACGGCCGGCGAGGGGCTCCCGCCGGCGAGCGCGAACACGACGAGGAACCCGGCCGACATGGCGGCGACCGCGACGGCGAGCACGCCCGCGAGCCCGAGGAACTTCCCGACCACGAACCCCGCCCGCGAGACCGGGCGCGCGAGCACGAGGTAGATCGTCCGCCGCTCGACCTCCTGCGCGACGAGGCTCGTGCCGAGGAAGATCGCCGCGATCGTGCCCAGGAGCGCGATCGCCGAGAGGGACAGGTCGCAGACGACCTTCCGGTGCCGCTCCGCGTCGTCGCCGACGCCGTAGGCGAGGACGAGCGACACGAGGGCGGCGAAGACCGTCGCGCCCACGAGCGCGTGGAGCAGGCGGCTGCGGCTCGCCTCGCGGAAGGCCAGGCGCGCGACGGTCAGCACCGCGGGCAGCCCGCCGCCCGCCGCCCCGCCGGCCTCGGGGGGCTGCTCGGGCGCGCTCACGACGCGCGCTCCGCGGCGCCGGCGGCCGCGTCGGCCTCGCGCGCGGCGGTCGGCGCCTGCGCCGGCTGGCCGAACCGACGCAGGAACTGCTCCTCGAGCCCGGCGCCGCGCCGCTGGACCTCCAGCACCCTGCGGCCGGCCGCGCGCGCCGCGTCGATCACGCGGTCGACGACCTCGGGGGCCGGGCAGGCCACGACGAGCGAGCCGTCCGACCGCCGCTCGAGCGCCGGGCCACCCCCCGGGCCGACCGCGTCCCCGAGCGCGGCGCGCACGTCGTCGTCGCCGCCGGGGCCCGGGCCCGGGTCGGCCCCGGGGCGCGGCCCCACGACGACCTCGGTGCGCCCGCCCGGGTCGACCGCGAGCCCCGAGGTCGGCCCCTCGTAGGCGACGCGGCCCCCGTCGAGCACGACGAGGTGGTCGCAGATCGCCTCGACGTCGCCGAGCACGTGGCTCGAGAAGAACACGGTCCGCCCGCGCTCGCGCTGCCGCGCGATCAGCTCGCGCAGGCCGAGCCGCCCCATGGGGTCGAGCCCGTCGAGCGGCTCGTCGAGCACGAGGAGCGGCGGGTCGTGGAGGAGCGCCTGCGCGAGCCCGAGCCGCTGCCGCATGCCCTTCGAGTAGCCGCGCACGGGCAGGTCACGGGCCGCCGAGAGCTGCACGGCCTCGAGGAGCTCGTCGCCGCGCCGCGCGCGCTCGGCCCGCCCGAGCCCGGCGAGGCCGCCGAAGAAGTCGAGCACCTCGGCCGCGCTCAGGCCCTCGTAGAACGACGGCGCCTCGGGGAAGTAGCCGAGCTTGCGCTTCGCCTCGGGCGTGCCCGCCGGCGCCCCGTCGACCTCGACCCGCCCCCCCGAGGCCGGGTTCACGCCGACGACGACCTTGATCGTCGTCGTCTTCCCGGCCCCGTTGATCCCCAGGTAGCCGGTGACCGAGCCGCGCGGGACCGAGAACGAGACGCCCTGGAGGACGTCCCGCCACACCCGGCGGAAGCCCGAGCGATAGCCGGCCCGGAGGTCGATCGCGCGCAGGATCATGGCCCTACCGTTACCACACCCTGCCCGCCCCGGTCCGGCGGCGGGGACCCCCGGGCCCGCGCGTGCGCGGCTGGTAGACTCCGCGCCGGCCTCGAGGCAGGCTCGGGGGAGGGGCGGGGGGCATGGACGAGCTCGACGAGATCGACGGCAAGGGGAGCGCGCGGAAGTCCGGGGGGGGCGGGCTGCTCAAGTTCTGCCTGGCCTGCGGCTGCCTCGTGATCGCCCTCGGCCTGTTCGGCGTGTTCATGGCCTACCGCGCCGCGCGGCAGATGTTCTCCATGGACCCGCCCACCGTCGAGGCGCGGCTCCAGTCGATCGTGCCCGCGACCGTCCCGCCGGGCTACTCCGGCATGATGGCCATGAAGATCCCGTTCACGCCGATCGAGATGGCGATCGTCGCGCCCGAGGGCTTCGCGCAGAACCAGGGCGGGCAGCAGCCGCCGCTCATGGTGATCGTCATGAAGATCCCCGAGGGGGCCGACGCGCGGCAGATGCGCCAGCAGCTCCAGCAGGCCGCGGCCCAGCAGGGCGGCGGGGGCGCCGGGCCGCCCGGCGAGATCCAGGTCGAGGCGGAGGAGCAGACGACCGTGAAGATCCGCGGCGAGGACGTGGCCGTCGTGACGCAGATCGGCCGCCAGAACGGCGTCCCCACGAAGCAGGTGATCGTCTCGCTGCCGCCCGCGCCGGGCAGCAACGAGGCCGTGATCATCATGGGCATGGGCGAGGAGTCGAAGTTCGACCAGGCCGCCTGGGACGCGTTCCTGAACTCGGTGCGGTAGGGCGGGGGCGGAGCCCCCGCCCTACCGCACCGAGTTCAGGAGAGG
>JANJTH010000817.1 GCA_024711205.1 Planctomycetota bacterium
GGCCGCGCGCTGGGTGCGACGCGCCCTGCGCTGCGCCCCGGCGAGCGTCCCGGCGCGCGACCTCGTCCTGGCGGCGGCCGGCACCTCCTGGGTGGACGACGCCGCCGAGGCGGCCGCGCGCCGCTTCCCCGGCGCCGCGCGCTTCCTCGAGGGGCTGGCGCGGGGCTCGCGCGGCGCCCTCGAGCGCGTCGTCGAGTCCCTCGAGGCCGAGGCGGCGCCGCGCGCCGGCGACGGGCGTCGCTCCCCCGCCGCGGAGCTCCTGATCCTCGCCGAGCTGGCCCGCGGGGCCGTGCTCGGCCTCGCCGCCCAGCTCGACCACGACTGGCCGGCGCCGCATCTCGCGTTCGCGAGGGGCGCGCCGGCCGAGGAGGACGCATGACGACCGCCACGACCTCGCCCTCGCCCGCCCTGACGCCCCCCGACGCCGCCACGACCGACGGCACCGAGACCGACGGCCGCGCCCCGGCCCGCCGCGACCTCGCCGACCGGATCGTGGAGCGCGCCCGCGTCGCCGCGGCGCGGCTCGAGGCCCACCCGTTCTACGGGCGGCTCCTCGCCGGCCAGGTCGACGCGGAGGGCTACGCCGCCTGGCTCGTGCAGCTCCACGGCTACGTCCAGCACACCGTCCGGGGCGAGCGCGGGCTCGCCGACGCGATGCTCGCGCGCGGGGCGCGCGGCGACGCGGCCGCGGCCGCGATCGCGCGCCACGCGGAGGTCGAGGCGGGCGAGGAGGACGGCCACGACGACCTGCTCGTCGACGACCTGGCCGGCGTGTGGCTGTGCTCGCGCGACGAGGCCCGCGGCCGCCTGGCCGTGGCCCCGCGCGCGCCCGCGGTCGTGGCCTGGGGCGGCCTCGTCGACGGCATGCTCGCGCGCTACCCCGAGGGGGTCGTGGGCGTCGCGCTCGCGCTCGAGACGATCGCCTCGCTCCACGCCGAGCGGATCCGCGACGCCCTGCTCGACCGGGCCGAGATCGTCGCGATCGAGCAGGCCGTGACGTTCCTCTCGGCCCACCGCGGCGAGGTGGAGCGCGGCCACGCCGAGCAGGGCCGGCGGCGCGCGGCGCTGCTCTCGACGCCCGAGGCCCGCAGCGCGGCGACCTTCTACGCGGACGCCGCGCTGGCGCTGTTCGAGGGGATCGCCGACGCGCTCGCCGAGCGGTTCGCCCCGGTCGGCGCCGCCGCGGGCCCCTGACGCCGACGCGGGGCGGGCCTCGCGCGCGACGACGACGGCCAGCCGCCGGCCCGACCCGGCGGCGGCCCCGCCGAGCCCGAGCTC
This sequence comes from Planctomycetota bacterium, assembly GCA_024711205.1. GTDB lineage: Bacteria > Planctomycetota > J058 > J058 > J058 > JANJTH01. The sequence continues at coordinate 1,279 of JANJTH010000817.1, forward strand.
AGGGGGCCTCCGCCGGGCCCACGCCGAGGCCGCCGTCCGCCCCGGCCACGAGCCAGGGCGCGAGGTCGAGGGCGGCCCGAGGCCCCAGGCGCACGTCCCAGCCGCTCGGCGCCGCGCGCCCGTGGAGCGCGCCGTCCGGCCCCTCGCGGAGGCTCCCCGGCTCGAGCCCGACCTCCTCCCCGGAGGTCAGCTCGAGGACCACGTGCGGCGGGGCCCCCTCGACGCGGGCGCGCCGGGCGTGGAGCGGGGCGCCCTCGACGGTCAGGTAGGCCCAGTGGACCGCGTTGCGCAGGATCCAGCGCCCGTCGGGCGCCCGGTCGACCCAGCCCGCGAAGGCCCGCGCGAGCCCCTCGTGCGCGACCGGGGCCCCGCCCACGCGGAAGCGCCCCGCGGCGTCGAGGACGACGCCGGACTCGCGCGACCAGCCCGCCGGGGGCGCGTCGTCGCCGGGTCCACCCTCCGTCGCGGCGTCCATCGCGCGCATCCTCCAGGGCGCCGCGGCGGCCCGCCAGCGCCCTGTCGGCTACCATCCCACGCGCGCGCCCCCGGCGCGCGGGGGACGCCGTGGCCGAGACCGAGCCGAGCCTGCAGGACCGCTACGCGCCCCACAACGCGTGCTTCGGGTGCGGGCCGAGCAACCCGAAGGGGCTCCGGATCAAGAGCCGCGTCGAGGGGGACGCCGTCGTCTGCGACTGGCGACCCGAGCCGCACCACGAGGCCTTCCCCGGGGTGCTCAACGGCGGGATCGTGGGCGCCCTCCTCGACTGCCACGGCAACTGGGCCGCCTGCGAGCACCTCCGGGCGCGCGCGGGGGCCGAGACGCCGCCCTGCACCGTGACCGCCGACTTCCACGTGAAGCTCCGCCGGCCGACGCCCACGGACCGGCCGCTCCGCCTCGTGGCCCGCGTCGTCGAGGCCACGGACGACCGCGCCGTGGTCGAGGCCCACCTCGAGGTCGACGGCGTCGTGACCTCGACGTGCCGCGGGACCTTCGTCGCCGTGAAGCCCGGCCACCCCGCGTATCACCGCTGGTGAGGCGGGCGCCCCGCGCCGGCCCGGGGGCCGCCCGCGCCCTCGGGTAGCATGCGCCCGCGATGACCGAGCCCGCCCCGCCCCCCGCGCGCGTCGACGGCCCGGAGGCCGCCCCGGGGGCCGCCCCGGCGGCCGAGCCCGTGATCGAGGCGCGCGGGCTCGCGAAGGTCTACGGGGGCCGCCCGGCCGTCGACGGCCTCGACCTGGTCGTGCCCCGCGGGAGCGTGTTCGGCCTGCTCGGGCGCAACGGGGCCGGCAAGACGACGACCATGCGGATGCTGCTCGGGCTGATCCGCCCGACGCGCGGCTCGATCCGCCTGTTCGGGCGCGCGCTCGAGCGCGAGCGCCTCGCGCTGCTCCCGCGCATCGGCTGCCTCGTCGAGGGCCCCGCCTTCTACCCCTACCTGACGGGCCGCCAGAACCTGGCGCTCCTCGGCGGCCTGATCCGCCCGGTCTCGCCCGAGCACGTCCAGGCGGCGCTCGAGCGCGTCGGCCTGGGCGACCGCGGCGACGACCGGTTCGGCGCCTACTCGACCGGCATGCGCCAGCGGCTGGGGATCGCCGCGGCGCTCGTCCACGACCCCGAGCTCGTCGTGCTCGACGAGCCGGTGAACGGGCTCGACCCGCCCGCGGTGCTCCTCGTGCGCCGCCTGATCCGGCGGCTCGTCGAGGAGGAGGGCCGGACCGTGCTCGTCTCGAGCCACCTGCTCCACGAGGTCGAGCTCACGTGCGACCGCCTCGCGATCATCGAGCGCGGGCGCGTCGTGGCCGCGGGCGAGACCCGCGCGCTCGTGCGCCCCGACGAGGAGCGCGTCGAGGTCACGGCCTCCGACGCGGGCCGCGCGCTCGCGCTGTGCCGCGGGCTCCCGTTCGTCCGCGACGCCCGGCCGGCGTCGGCGCCCGAGGGCGGCCCCGGGGCCGGCGCCGTGCTCGTGGCGCTCGACGGCCCGCGCGCCGGCGACCTGAACCGGGCCCTCGTCGAGGCGGGGCTCGAGGTCTCGGCCCTCGTGCCGCGCCGGCGCACGCTCGAGGAGCTGTTCCACGCGCTGGCCCGCGACGCGGACGAGGCGGCCGGCGACCCGGCGGCCCCCCCCGGGCCCGGCGGGGAGGCCGCCGCGTGAGCGCGCCCCCCGCCCGTGGCCCGCTCGCGCGCGTGCTCCTGCTCGCGCGGTTCGAGCTGCGCAAGCTCGCCGCGCGCCGGCTCACGCTCGTCGCCTTCGCGCTCGTGGTGCTCGTGGCGGTCCTCGCCCCGCGCGCCGGGCAGGTCGTCGACACGGCCGCGGCGCTCGCGCGCGGGCGGGCCAGCCAGGCCGACCCGTTCGCCAACGGCTGGAGCGCGCTCGCGGGCGCCGTCTCGACCGCGCGCCTCTTCATCGTGCTCGTCGTGCTCGTGCTCGCCTCGAGCGCGGTCGCCGAGGAGGTCTCGCTCGGGACGCTCAAGGCGCTCCTCGTGCGCCCGTTCCGCAAGCTCGAGGTGCTCGCCGCGAAGGCGCTCGCCGTGTGGCTGTACGGGGCCGCGCTCGTGCTCGCCGCGGTCGTCGCGGCGGCGCTCGGCGCGGAGCTCTCGCGCGGGCTCTACGACGTGACCGACCCGTTCTACCCCGACCTCACGAAGCACACGGCCGGGCTCATGGCGAACTACGTGCTCCGGGCCGCGCTCGCGACGCTCGCGCCCGTGGTCGCCTTGACCGGGCTCGGGCTCCTGGCGTCCACCCTGAGCGACCACCCGGGGCACGCGACCGGGCTCGGCGTGGCCGGGCTGTTCCTGCTCTCGGGCCTGGCCGGCCTGAGCGACGCCGCGCAGCCGTGGGTGTTCGTGACCCACGCGCGGCTCCCCTTCGAGACGGTCGAGGACATGGCCCAGCAGATCAGCGGCGCCGCGGCCGGGCTCGCCCCGGCGCGCGCCCTGTTCGGCGTCGCCGTGTCGCTCGGCTGGGGGGCGGCCCTCCTGGGGCTGGCCGGGCTCGTCCTCGTGCGCCGCGACGTGTGAGGGCCGCGGCGCGCGCGGGCGGGGTCAGCCCCCGCCGCGCGCGGCCGGGTCCGCGCGCAGGAGGGCCTCCACCCACAGCCCCTCGGCGTCCGCGGCGATCGCGGCGGCCGCGCCCGCATCGGGGACGTGGGCCGCGAGCGCCGCGCGCGCGGCGGGCACGAGCCGCGCCGGGGCGACCCGGGCCCCCGGGAGCAGCCCGGCGAGCTCGTCGCGGGTGTGCGCCGCGCGGACCGAGGCGTCGAAGAGCCGGCCCATGAGGGCCGCGCCCTCGGCCTCGTACGCCGCGAGGGTCCGCAGGTAGGCGCCGCAGTCGGCGTCCCGGCGCAGGTCGAGCACCCACAGGACGCCCCCGGGGGCGAGCGCGGCGCGCGCGGCGGCGACGGCGCGCGCGGGGGCGTGGAGGTGATGGAACGCGAGCACGCACACGACGGCGTCGGCCGGGCCGAACGGCGCCAGGTCGTAGGCGGAGCCGACCTCGAAGCGGAGGGCGGGGGGCGGCGGGCCGCCCGACGCGCGCGCCCGCGCGACCGCCTCGGGCGCGACGTCCACCCCGACGATCGAGAGGCCCGGGGCCCGCGCGGCCAGCGCGCGCGCGAACGCGCCGTCCCCCTCCCCGACCGACACGACCCGGCCGTGGTCGCGCCCGAGGCGCGCGTGGGCCTGCGCGGCCAGCGCCGCGTAGAGCCCGCGCCCGACGGGCGACGCGGTCCACGCGGCGAAGGCCTCCTGCTCGCCCGGGGTCATGGGCTCGCTCGGCTCCGGGACCCGGAGCGGGAACAGGGCGTGCGGGGCGGAGACGGCGAGCGCGCTGGACATCGTGGACCTCCGCGCCCGGTCGTACCTCGCGCCGGCCGACGGCCTCTACCATCAACCCTGATGACGCCGGCGCCCCGCGCCCCGGGGCCGGCCCGCAGGCGGCGGCGGCGCGGGCCCCCGCGCCCCG
>JANJTH010000830.1 GCA_024711205.1 Planctomycetota bacterium
GTCGGGGCCGCGCCCTTCGGGTCGGCGCCGGCGGGGGCGCCGGGCGCCGGGGCGAGGCCGCGGCTGCGCGCCTCGGCCTCGGCCGCCTGGGCCCGGGCCCGCGCGACCTTGGCCTCCTCGGCCAGCTCCTCGAGCCGGCGCTGGTGCCGCTCGACCGTCAGCTCGCGCCAGGCGCCGCGCAGGAGCGCGAAGCCGCCCAGGCCGACCGCGCCGACGAGGCCCGACGCGAAGTAGGGCTCGAAGGCCCGCCCGAGGAACGTCGCGCCGAGGACGCACAGCCCGCCGGCCGCGAACACGTAGGGGAGCGTGCGGACCGCCCCGCGCCGCTCGAGCAGCACGCCGCCCGCGACGACGCCCACGAGCGCGAGCACGTCGAGCAGGTAGAAGAGCGGCCACGACGCGTAGCGGACCGTCAGGCGCGACGGGTTCGCGAGCTTCTCGAGCAGCCGCGCCTCCTCGGGGGGCCGCTCGAGCGCCGGGTACAGGCCGACCGACGCCGACGGCAGGCTCGCGCGCAGCGCGTCGACCGCCTGCTGCACGCTCCAGCGGGCGTCGCCGCCCTGGATCCGCGTCACGCGGACGCCGAGCAGGCCCTTCACGTCCTCCCACAGCGTCGCGTCGTCGAAGTGCTTCGTCGCGTCCGTCTCGAAGTCGAGGTAGGCGAGGTCCTGCGGGAGCCACAGCGCGCGGGTCAGGCGCGCGACCGGCACCTCGAGCTCGCCCTTGAGCGGGAAGCGCAGGTCGGGGATCTGGACCGACCCGAGCCCGGACAGGTCGTCGCCCATGGGCACGTCGTAGCGCAGGCGGACCGGGAACGGCGCGTCGCGCCGCGTCTTCGTGACCTCGCCCAGGTGGACCTGCACGGTCGGTCGGCCCTCGACCGCCTCGCCGGTCGACCACTCCTCGTTCTGGCCGTCGACCTGGAGCCCGCGCATCTGCGCGCCCGCGGGGAGGAGCACCGTCAGGAACTGCGCGGCGTTGTTCTGGAGCACGAGCGCCGCCTCGACCTTGAGCGTGAGCGTCCGGTCGCCCGCCCCGCGCCGGCCCACGTCGCGCGCCAGCACCTCGTCCTGGTGCAGGTGCTTGATCAGGATCCCGAGCGGGGCCTGGAAGTCGTAGCGCGTGAGCTGGAGCGTCAGCTCGTGCGGGTGGCTCACGTAGCGGAAGGCCTGGATCGCGCCCTTCTGGCGGAGCGCGTCGGGCAGCTCGCGCGTGTCGCGGCGGTCGATCGCGACGCGGTCGCGGTCGGTGATCACGAGGTTCTCGTGCTTGACGAGCGCGATGTCGCCCGTCTCGGTGAAGCAGTCGAGCACCTCGAGCTCGTGGAGCTTCTGCTCGACCTGCTGGCCGGGCTGGAAGTCCTTGAGCAGCATCTCGTGGCGCAGCCGGACCGCGAAGGCCCCGGTCCGCTTGCCCTGGAGCGAGACGGTCCAGATCGCCTTGCCGTCCTTCTTCTCGACCCGGCGGTCCTTCACGCCGTCGCCCTCGATCTTGAGCAGCTCCTCGGTGCCGAGCGCCTCGGGCACGCGGAAGCGCACCTGCTCGACGCCCGCGTACTCGACGGTGAAGTGGACGGTGCTGTCGACCTTGATCTGCTCCTCCTGCGCGTCCACGAGCGTCTCGACGCGCGCGGTCACCTTGGGCTCGCGCTTCTTGACCAGGAACCGCGCGCCCACGCCGTCCGGCTTCCCGTAGCGGTAGCCGAACGTGAGCTCCTCGCCCTGGCCCGCCGCGAAGGCGAAGCCCTGGCCGGGGAGGTCGCGCACGGCGAGCGGGAGGAGCCCGCGGGCCGAGCCGTCCTGCTGGAGCTTCAGGTGCGTCTGCGCGCCGACGGCGAGCACGCCCGTCTCCTTCTGCACGTCGAGCAGGCCGAGCCGCGGCAGGTCGAGCGGCTCGAGCTCCGTGGCGTCGGGCGCGGCCGGCGTGCGCCGGAGCACGCCCAGGATCGTGAGCGAGAAGTTCCCGGGCTGGACCTGGTTCACGAAGTCGACGACGAGCACGTCGCCGAGGCCCTTGGCCTTCTCCTCGGGGGTCGCGTCGACCGTGCGCCGGTCCTTCACGGTCCGCTCGTCGCCGCACTCGAGGAGCTGGTAGCCCTGCGGGAGCCGGAGCCGGACGCCGAAGATCCCGCGCTTGCGGATCGTGTAGCGGACGGTCGTCGCGAGCGCGACCTCGTCGTCCTTGACGAGCGCGAGCCCGAACACCTTGCCGTCGACCTCGGGCTCGATCCGCGTCGTCTTGAGCGTGAGCGCCCAGGGCTGGCGCAGGTAGCGGAACACGAGCGGCGGGCGCGGCTGGCCGGGCTGCCACTTCACGTCCTGGGCGAGCGGCCCCGTGATCGCGCTCGCGTCGACCTGCGAGAGCCCCTGGACCGCCTGCGGCTCGAGCGTGAGGAACTCGGACGCGCGCGCGGCGATCAGGCCGCCCTCGCGCTCGGTCCCGACCGTGACCACGCGCGGGACCTCGAGCGCGCCCGGCCCGTCGGCCAGGATCCGCTCGAGCCGGACCTCGAGCGCGTAGGCGTCCTTCGCCTTGTCGTGCAGCCGGACCGTGACCTGCTGGGCCTTCCCGTCGCGCGTCGGCTCGGGCACGGGGACGGCGCTCATGTTCTCGCCGCGGATCCCGAGCAGCGTGTAGCCCCTGGGCAGCTCGAGCTTGAACTCGCCGCAGGGCGCCTGGAGGATCCGGTAGGCGATCCGCGTCGTCGTCTGGAGCACGCCCTCGTCGAGCCGGATCGAGGTCTCCGTGTCGGCGAACACGAGCGGGTCGCGGCGCTCGCCCACGACCTCCTTCGGGCGCGGGTTCCAGGTCACGGCCGCGCGGGCCGCCGCGCCGAAGTAGGCGCGGACCTTCGTCTGGTCGGCGCCCTGGACCGACGCCTCCTCGGTCGCGAGCGCCTGGTCGACGGCGACGCGCAGGCCCGACTGCGGCAGCGTCACCTCGAAGCTCGAGAGCGCGGCGGGCGGGAGCGTCAGGTCGAAGCGCGACTCGCCCGGCTTCGACGCGATCGGCACGGCGAAGCGCGCCGTCGTCTGGAGCCGGCCGGCGCCCTTCACGACGAGCCCGTAGCCCGCGCGGGGGAGGGCGTCGAGGCGGCGGCCGGGCTCGCGGCGGGCGAGCTCGGCCGCGAGCTGCGCCATGGGCCCGACGACGGCCCGGGCGTCGCCCGTGCGCACGTCCTCGAGCGAGGCCTCGCCGAGCCCGAGCGGCACGATCACCCAGCGGTCGGCCTCGAGGACCTCGATGTCGAAGGTCGCCTCGAAGCGCACGACGCGCTCGCCGGCCAGCCCCGTCAGCTTGGCGCCGACGAGCACGTACTCGGCGGGCGGGCGCACCTCGGGCTTGACCTCGGGCGTGGGCCTCTTGCCGGCGCGCTCGAGCAGCTCGAGCAGCTCGCGGTAGGGGACGAACACGCCGCCCTTCTCGCGGTCGAACACGCGGTCGAAGTCCTCGATCGGGACGTAGACCGTCCGCTCGGCGGGGCGCTCGCCCGGGCGGGCCTGCTGGGCCGAGGCCGGCGCGGCGGCGCACAGGAGCGAGAGGGACAGGGCGAGGGCGGCGGCGGACGCGCGTTGCATGGTCGGTTCTCCGGCGGCCTGGTGCGAACGGACGTGCCCCGGGGGCCGCCTGGACAGGGCGGCGCCCGGGGTGGGCGTCGGCGGGCCTTCGGAAGGCGGCCACGGCGCGACGTCCCGGTGAGACGCGAGCGGCCTGCCCCGGGTTCCCGGGCCAGGCGAGGCCGTGGTTTGTACCCCGCGGGGGCGGGGAGGGCGAGGGGCCCCCGGGGGCGGAGGGGGGGAGGCCCGCGCAGATTCGCTCCGCGCTCGGCCCGCGCCTGGCCGACCTCCCTCCGGTCGGTCAGCCAGGCACGGCCCTCGCACGTCGCTCAGGTGCCGGCGCGGCGCGGCCAGGCGGGCAGCCAGAACGGCACGCGGGCCTGGTAGGCGCGGAAGGCGTCGCCGTAGAGGGCGACGTAGCGGCGCTCCTTCCAGACGGGGCCGACGACGCAGTAGGCCGTCCATACGAGCGCGAGCGCGAGCCGGTCGGGCGTGAGCACGGGGCCCGTCCAGAGCGTGAGCGCGAACGCGGCGTAGATCGGCTGGCGGCACCAGCGGAAGGTCCCCTCGGTCGGGAAGGCGCCGAAGCGGGGCTCGCGCCCGCGCGCGACGGCGGTCCAGCCGAGGTAGCCCATCTGCACGGCGAGCCCGGCGTCCTGCATGGACTTCATGACGAGCAGCCAGGAGAGCGCGTAGGCGACCTCGAGGCCCCAGCGCAGCGCGCCCGTCGCCTCCCACAGGACGACGCCCGACGGCGACCAGAGCGCGAAGGTCGCGAGGACCTGGAGCGAGGCGAACGTCGCGTAGGTCGTGGTCGAGAGCGATCGCCCCAGGCCGAGCGGCGCCAGGCGCCCCAGGAGGCGGCGGCCCGGGCCCGAGAGCACGAGCGAGTGGAGCAGCGGGAACTGCAGGACGAGGACCGCGTTCGCGGCGGCGGCCGCCGCGCCCTCGAAGGGGCCGAGGCCGAGGCGCAGGCCCTCGTGGAGGCCGAGGAGCATGGCCCCCACGCCGAGGAGGAACGCGAGGTGGCAGGCGGCGCCGTAGGCGAGCGCGACGGCGCGGCGCGCGAGGTCGTGGGTCGTCATGCCCCGGCGTGACGCACGTCGCTTGCCAGGCCGCCGGGCCGCGCCAAGCCCAGCGCCCGCGAGGCCGCGCCCCGTGCCGCGTGAAGGACTTGCCCTGGCGTTGCACGTTCGACCAGGCCACCCGGGGCTCGCGCCCCGCGCGCGGGGTCAGCCTCGGTCGAGGAAGCGCGCGCGCTCGGCCGCGCGGGGGACGCGGCAGGCGTCGGCGCCGCCGAAGAAGCGGAGCCGGTTCCGCGCGACGAGGCCGTAGGCGGCGTCGAGGAGCGGTCGGGGCACGAGGCGGCCCACGAGGGCGGCCCAGCGGTACGGGCCGCCGACCGCGGTCCCGATCGCGAGCGCGGCCTGCGAGCGGACGAGCGCCCGCTCGCGCGGGCCGTCCGGGTCGACGATCAGGACCATGGTGTCGTACTCGCCCGTGGGCGAGGCGAGCCCGTGCCGGCGGAGGTAGGGCGCCGCGACCTGGCCCTGGATCGTGGCGAAGCGGATCGGCCCGGGCGGCCGCCGGCCGCCGGGCGTGCTCCTGCGCGCAGGCGGCGCCTCGTGCTCGAGGATCCACTGGACCGAGCGCGCGCACAGCCCGCACGCGCCGTCGTAGAGCAGGATCGGCCCGCCGCGCGGTCCGGCGCCCGCGGGCGGGCTGACGGCGAGGGGTGGGGCGGTCCGAGGGGCGGCGGTCGTCACGGGGCCGAGCATACCGGACGCGCGCCGCCTACCTGCGCGCCCGGCCGACGACGCTCTCGACCTCGACGAGCGCGGGGGCGCTCTGGACGCGGGCCAGGTCGGCGCTCGCGGGCAGCCGCCCCGCGAGCCAGCCGGCGGCCGCGTCGAGGCCCATGCGCAGGGCGGCGTCCGAGAACACGAACCGGAACGCGCCCTGGCGCCCGAAGGTCCGCAGGTTCGCGACCGCGTCGACGCGCGCGAGCGCGTGCGCGCGCGCGGCCTCGACGCCGCGCAGGTGGACCGGGTAGGCCTCGGGCGCGCGGGTCGAGAACGCGAACCGCACGTCGCGGTCGAGGTCGACGCCGAGCGGGCGGACCTCCTCGCGCACGCGCGCGAGGAGCGCCGCGTCGTCGGCGCGGTCGACGTCGTCGCCGGGCGCGTGGGGGAGCTCGACCATGAGCGACGTCGTCCCGGGCGGGCACATGCCGGGGCTGCGCCGCCGGGGCTCCTGCAGGCGCCCCGCGCGGAGCCCGCCCTCGCCCACGTAGCACCACGTCGTCGGCAGGGCGCGCGTGCGGTCGAGCGCGACGTCGAGGAACCGCACGGGCCGGAACGGGAGGCGCGCGGCGGCGGCGGCCTCGGCCGCGGGCCCGTCGAGCAGCCCGAGCAGGCGCGGGAGCGGGACGGTCGAGAGCACCAACTCGGGCCGGACGATCGCCGGGCCGTCCGGGCCCGCGAGCCGGACGGCCGCGACCCGGTCGCCCGCGCGCTCGAGGGCGACCGGGGTCGTCCCGAGCAGCACCCGCGCGCCGTGGGCCTCGGCGTCGGCGCGGATCCGCTCGAAGAGCTGGCCCATGCCCAGGCGCGGGTAGAGGTAGGTCCGCGCGAACGTCCGGGGGGCCTCGGCCGGGGGCGCGCCGCGCGCGCGCGCCCACAGCGCGCGGAGGACGGCCTGGAGGTCGGGGGCGGAGATCCGCTGGCTCGCCCACTCGGCCGACAGCGCGGCGGGGTCGACGCCCCACACCTTCGCGGTGTAGGGCCCGAGGAACAGGTCGTAGAGCGCGCGCCCGAAGCGACGCGTCGCCCAGGCCTCGAACGAGGGCTCCGCGGGGCCCTTCGTCCCGGGGCGACCGCGGACGCGGTCGCCGAGCCGCGCGCGGACGCGCGCGGCGAGCCACGAGCCGAGCGCGCGGGCGGCGAGCCCCGGGGGGAGGTTCCGCGCCAGGTCGAGCGGCTCGAGCGGGTAGCGGAAGCGGCGCCCGAGCAGCGCGACCTCGCTCGTGCGCTCGGCGAGCAGCAGGTCGTCGCCGGCGACGGCGACGACGCGGTCGAGGAGGTCGCGGTCGGCCGTGATGAACCGGTGCCCGCCCTGGTCGAAGCGGAAGCCGGCCCGCTCGTGGGTCCGGCACAGGCCGCCCACGCCGTCGTCGCGCTCGACGACGAGCACGCGCGCGCCGCCGCGCGCGAGCTCCCAGGCCGCGCCCAGCCCGGCCGGGCCCGCGCCGAGCACGAGCGCGTCGACCCGCCCCAGGTCCCGCGGCCGGCCCGGGTCAGAAGGCATAGCCGACCTCCAGGAACGACGTGAGCACCCAGTCGCGCTCGGCGCGCAGCCGCTCGAGCCCGAGCTTCACGGTGAGCCCGTCGTGGGGGACCCAGCCGAGGCCCCAGTGGTGCCGCTCGACGACGCCGGTCCCCGAGACGGGCAGGCGGGCCCGGTCGTAGCGGTAGGCGAACCAGGCCTGCTCGAGCCCCGGGAGCTCGAAGTAGCGCCGGCAGAGGGCCTGCAGGTAGAGGCCGCGCCCGAGCAGGGGGCGCGTCCGGCCCGCGCGCTCGTAGCGGGCCTCGACCCACTCCCCGCGCAGCTCGAGCCCGCCGAAGCTGGCCTGCGCGTCGAGGCCGAGCCACGTGACCTCGCGCCGGCCGTCGCGGTCGTGGTGCCCCCACAGGCCCGAGGCGCCGAGGGCGAGGGTGAGTCGCTCGGGGAGCCCGGCGGCGAGGCCAGGCGGGTCGCGCCGCGGGTCGAGGTCGAGGACGGTCCAGCCCAGGCGGCCGACGACCTGCGGCTCGCTGCCCGGGTCGTCGTCCCAGGTGCCCGGCTCGTCCTCGAGCAGGGGGCCGCGCACGCCGCGGACCACCCCGAGCTCGAGCTCGAGCTCGCCCTCGAGCGCGCCCGTGGGGAGCCGCCCCCAGGCCATGGCGCCCGCGTCGACGTAGGTGCCCGGGACGACGCGCCGGAACGCGACGGGGCGCGAGGCGAGCGGGTTGCGCGAGGGGGCGTAGAACCGGCGCTCGAGCCCGAACGGGACCGGGAACACCCCGGCGCGGAGGCGCAGCCGCTCGTCCGCGAGCGGCCGGACCTCGGCCACGAGGAGCTCGGGCTCGACCTCGAGCTCGCGCCGGTCGTCCTCGAGCTCGCGCGAGAGCTCGACCTCGGCCAGCAGCCCGAGCCAGGGGCGGGGGAACCACTCGGCGTAGAGGTCGAGGCTCGACAGCTCGAGCTCGGCGTGGTCGAGCAGCTCGATCGGCTCGCGCCCGTCCGTGTAGCTGAACGTGACGTTCGCGCGCCCGTGCAGCTCGACCGGCCCCAGGTGCACGCCGGGGGCGCGCGGCAGCGCCCCGGCGCCGGCGTCGACCCCGCCCGGGGCCGCGGGCCCGGACGCCCGGTCCGGCGCGAACGGGTCGGGCGGGGCGGCGAACGGGTCGGGCGGGGCGGCGAACGGGTCGGGCGGGGCGGCGAACGGGTCGGGCGGGGCGGCGAACGGGTCGGGCGCCG
>JANJTH010000833.1 GCA_024711205.1 Planctomycetota bacterium
GTCCCCGCGGCCGGGGGCCCGGCGGGGGCCTCGGGCGGCGCGGCGCCGGGCGGGGGCGGGGGCGGCCCCGGGAGCGCGCGCACGACGACGGCGCCCCGGTCGACCTGGAGCACGGCGTCCTGGGGGACGAGCAGCGCGGCCTCGACGGGCGCGAGGTCGACGCGGGCGCGCGCGAACATGCCGGGCTTGAGCGCGCGGGCCGGGTCCCCGGCCGCGGGGACGGCCACGAGCGCGCGGAAGTTGCGGGTCCCCTCCTGCGCCGCCGGGACGAGCGTCGTGAGCGGCCCCTCGAGCCGGAAGCCGGGGAGCTCGTCGAGCGTCACGACGACGCGCGCGCCCTCGCGCGCGCGCGGCGCGAGCGCGGCGGGCAGGTCGAGCACGAGCTCGAGGTCGTCGAGGGCGGCCACCTCGAGGACGACCTGCCCCGCCGCGAGCACGTCGCCCGGCGAGGGCAGGCGCCGCACCACGACGCCGCGCCACGGCGCGCGGAGCTCCGTCTCGGCCTGCGCGACCTCGGCCGAGCGCAGGGCCGTGCGCGCGGCCTCGAGCCGCGCCTCCGCGAGCTCGATGTCCTCGGGGCGGGCCCCCGCCCTCCCCTCGTCGAGCCGGGCCACGGCGGCGGCGACGCGGCCCTCCGCCGCGCGGTGCTTGGCGCCGAGCCCGTCGAGGTCGGCCTGCGCGATCACGCTCCGGGCGAGCAGCACGCGCCCGCGCTCGACCTCGATCGCGGCGAGCTCGGCCTCGGCCCTGGCGACCTCGACCTCGGCCTCGAGCCGCCGCCGCTCCTCGGGGCGAGCCCCCGCGCGGAGCAGCGCGAGCTCGCGCCGCGCGAGCTCGACCGCGGTCCGCGCCTGCTCGACGGCCAGCGCCTCCTCGCGCCCCGCGAGCCGCGCGAGCACCGCGCCGGGCTCGACGCGGGCGCCCTCGTCGACCTCGAGCGCGGCGAGGAGCCCGCCCCGCTCGAACGCGAGGCTGGCGCGCCGCCGCGCCCGCACCGTCCCGGTCAGCTCGACCTGCGGCGTGAGGTCGCCCCGGGAGACCGCCGCGAGCGTGACGGGCAGGACCTGCGGCCGCCGCGGGGGCGGCGCCGGCGGCTCGCCCCCGCCGAAGGCGAGCCACAGGCCCGCGAGGACCGGCGCGGCCATGCCCGCGATGAGGAGCCCCCAGCCGCCGGCGCCACGACGTGCGGCTGGAGGCGCGCCGTCCGGCCGAACGCCCGGCTCGGCCGGCCCGGCGGGCGCGTCGGGCGCGGCCCCGGCGGGGCGCCCCGCGGGCGCGGATGGGGGCGACGCCCCGGTCGGCACGGGCCCCTGGTTCGCGTCGGTCGTCACGCCTTGCTCCTCCGCGCCGGCCGGGCGCGGCTCTTCGCGGGCTCGCTCGCGCGCCGCCGGGCGGCGCCGGGCCGCCCGCGACCCGGCGCGACGACCGCGGCCCAGGCGGCCTCGTGCGCGCGCGCCAGCGTCTCGCGCGACAGCGCGAGCTCGCCCGCGCGGGACAGCTTGTGCACGCCGAGCAGCGCCCCGCACGTGATCGCGCGGAGGAGCGCCGGCGGGGCGTCGCGGTAGGTCCCCTCGGCGGCGCCGCGCGCGAAGTGCGCGTCGAGGAGCGCCCGGGCCGGCGCCCAGGCGGCCGCCGTCTCGGCCGTCACGTAGGGGGCGTGATGGTGCAGGTCCACGAACGCGATCGCGCGCTCGTGGGCGAGCGCGAACCCCGCGAACACCCCCCAGATCGCCGCGTGCTCGGCGCGCGTCCCCCGGGCGCGCGCGACGCGCGCCGCGAGCGCCCGGGCCAGCCGGGCGCGGATCCGCGCGAGGAGCGCGTTGACGAGCGCCTCCTTGCCATCGAAGTAGGTGTAGACGCTGCCGGTCGCGACGCCGGCCCGGCGCGCGATCTCGGGGATCGTCGTCCCGTGGAACCCGCGCTCGACGAACAGGTCGAGCGCGGCCTCGAGGAGCGTCGCCTCCTTCGGGGCCACGTCGGCGAAGAGCGGCCCCTCGAGGTCGTCGTCGACCTCGAGGGCTCGGGCGTGGGCGGTCGGGGCGGCGCGGGGCATGGACTGAATGAACATTCATTCGGCCTCAGACGCCAGCCCCGGCGCGCGCGCCCCCGGGCGCCGAGCGAGTTACGCGGCTCAGAGCCCTCGAAGAGATCCTCGGCGAAGGCCTGCGCGAAGCCGGCGGCGTCGCCTGCGAGGCGGGAGCAACTCGAGCATTCCTGGAGGGACTGTGAGTTGCGACCAACGAAGCAGGCGGCGTCGACGGCGAGCGCGGCCGAGCCGGCGATTTCTTCGAGGGCTCTCAGGGCTCGCGGACGAGCAGGAAGCGGTAGCGGGCGCCCGCCCGGCCGTTGCTGCCCCGCAGGACCACGGGGCCCGTGAGGAGCTGCGCGGGCGCCGGGGTCTGGAGCGCGATCGTGCGCCCCGTCGCGACCTGCCCGGTCCCCGCGGGCGTGAGCGAGTCGACCGCCGCGATCGAGAGGCCGTCGACCGTGACGGCGGCCCCGCCCACGTTGCCCCCGTCGACGACGAGGCGGCCGGGCGGCGCGCCGCGGTCGAGCGCGACGAGCGGCGTCGAGGGGCCGGCGCCCGTGGCCGTGGACGAGAGGACCCGGGCCACCTGGGCCCGCAGGTCGAGCACGAGCGGGCGCAGCGCGCCGACGGCGACGCCGCCGGCCGAGAGCGCGACCGTCACGTCGCCCGCGGGCTCGAAGTCGGGGACCTGGGCGCGGACCTCGTCCGTCGCCTCGAAGGTCACGAGCCCCTGCGTCGCGCCGAACGTGACGACGCTCCCGCCCGTGAAGTTGCGGCCCGAGATGACGACCGTGTCGCCGCGCGCGCCCGAGAGCGGGGAGAGGCCGAACGCGAGCGTGTCCGTCGGGTCCGGGGCGGGGGCCCCGGGGGCGGTCGTGAACTGGAAGAAGCGGGGGAAGTCCTCGAGCAGGTTGCCGGACAGGTCGCGCGCGAGGTCGCTGACCTGGATCGAGTAGCTCTGCCCCGGCTCGAGCCGGCGGGCCGGCACGAGCCGGACCGCGAAGGCGCTGTCGTAGGCGAGCCGCCCGTCGACCTTGCCCGCCCGCCCGACGACGCGGAACGGCTCGACGAGGTCGCGGTCGATCGGCTCGCTGAACGTGACGACGACCTGGGCCGTCACGCCGACGCTCGCCTGCCCGTCCTCGGGGCTCGTGCGCGCGACGCGCGGCCGGATCTGGTCGGCCGCGCGCGCCCGCGCCACGAGGTCGCCGAGGACGGGCGTCGTCGACGTGCCCACGTCGAGCGAGGCGGCGAAGTCGACCCCGGGCCGGTCCGGGTAGGCCCGCGCGAGGAAGAGCGAGAAGCTCGTCGGCACGTCGCGGACCTCGAACGAGCCGTCCTGCTTCGTGGGCTCCGAGACGCGGTTCCAGCACGCGACCCGGAACCCGGCGACGGGCTGGGTCCCGGCCACGACCCGGCCCGTGAGCGTCGTGGTGGCCGCCGGCGCGCGCGGGACCACGGCGACGAGCGTCCCGCGCGCGACCGGGACCGAGAAGGCGTCCGACCCGACGAGCGCCACGCCCGCGAGCGGCTCCCACTGGCCCGTCGCGAGCGAGACCTGCCAGGCGTCGAACGGGCCGGCCGCGAGCGGGTCGAGCCGGGGGACGCGCAGCGTGGCCGCCGGCGTGAAGGTCGCGCCGTGCGGCTCGACGAGCCAGGCCACGCGCGGCTCGCCCGCGTTCACGGGCAGGCGGGCGGGCAGGCGCGACGGGCTCACGGCCAGGACGCGGACCTCGCTCGAGGCGCCCTGGGGCAGGCTCACGGCCGTCCCGCCCGCGAGCTCGAGCGAGACGCCGGGCAGCGCGTCGCCCTCGAGGCGCGTCGTCGTCGTGACGGCCGCGGGGAGCGCGCCGCCCACCCCGCTCTCGAGCGCGGGCAGGAACACGGGTCGGTCGAGGTGGTGCCCCTGGTCGGTCGCCGTGAACGGGACGAGGAGCGTCGGCGTCGCGCGCGAGTCGCCGACGCGGAGCACGCGCGCGCCCGCGGCGACCGGCCCGACCGCGAACACGCCGTCGAGCCGCGAGGTCCCGCCCGGGCCCCCCAGGACCGCGACCGCGACGTCGCGCGCGGGCTCGTCGGCGTAGTCGAACACGACGCCCGCGACCGACGGCGTCGGCGGCGCGCCGGGGCTGCTCCCGCCGCCGCCCCCGCAGCCCTGGCTCGTGGCCCCCTGCGCGCCGACCGCGAGCGCGGCCAGCGCGAGGGCGCCCGGCGCGCCGAGCCGCCGGCGCGCCGCTCGACGTGCTGCTCGTACGCACGGTCGGCGCGCCCGGCAACCCCGAGTACGGGATCGGCGCGATCGCCGAGGGCGGCGTGCGCGTGCTCGACCA
>JANJTH010000842.1 GCA_024711205.1 Planctomycetota bacterium
CCGGGCGCGGCCCCCGCGACGCCGCGCGGGCCCGCGCGCCCGCTCCGCGTGGGCTACCTCTCGCCGGACCTCCGGGCGCACCCGGTCGCGTCGTTCTTCGAGCCGGTGCTCGCCGCCCACGACCGGGACGCGGTCGAGCCCTGGTGCCTCGCTTGCTGGCCGCAGGAGGACGCCGTGACCGCGCGCCTGCGCGGGCTCGCGGCCGGCTGGCGGCGCGTCCACGACCTCGACGACGCGGCGCTCGCGCGCCTCGTCCGCGCCGAGGGGATCGACGTCCTCGTCGACCTGGCCGGGCACACGGGCGGCAACCGCCTCGGCGTGCTCGCGCGCCGGCCGGCGCCCGTGCAGGCCACTTGGATCGGCTACCCCGACACGACCGGGCTCGCCTGCGTCGACCTGCGCCTGACCGACGCGCTGTGCGACCCGCCCGGGCCGTCGGACCTGCTCGCCTCCGAGCGGCTCGCGCGCGTCGGCCCGCCGTTCCTCGCCTTCCTGCCGCCCCCGGACGCGCCGCGCCCCGCCTGGGTCGGGCTCGACGCGCCCGACGCCTTCGCGTTCGGCTCGTTCAACGCGCTCCCCAAGCTCTCGCCCGGGACGATCGCGCTCTGGGCGCGCGTGCTCCGCGCCGCCCCGGGGACCCGCCTGCTCGTGAAGGCCCACGGGCTCGGCGACCCCGCGGTCCGCGCGCGGCTCGAGGGCATGTTCCTCGCGCACGGGGTCACGGGCGACCGGCTCGAGCTCGTCGGGCGGACCGGCTTCCGCGAGCACCTGGCCCTCTACCAGCGCGTCGGGCTCGGGCTCGACCCGGTCTCCTACCACGGCACGACGACGACCTGCGAGGCGCTGTGGATGGGCGTGCCCGTCGCCTGCCTCGCGGGGGACCGCCACGCGAGCCGCGTCGGCGTGAGCCTGATGACGGCGGTCGGCCTGCCCGAGCTCGTGGCCGATACGCCCGACGGCTTCGTGGCGGTCTGCGCGGGCCTCGCGCGCGACCCCGCGCGCCTCGCGGACCTCAAGGCCGGGCTGCGCGACCGCATGGAGCGCTCGCCGCTCTGCGACGCCGAGCGCCTCGCGCGCGCGGTCGAGGCCGCCTACCGCGAGGCGGCCCGCGCGCGCGGGGTCGTGTGAGCGCGCGCCGGCCGAGGGGTCGTGTCAGGGCCGCTCCGCGCTCGGGCCGGGCGGAGGGCAGGCATGACCCGTGGACGCCAGCGAGGCCTCGGAGCAAGGCGAGGCCGACGCACGACCGCGGGAACGGGAACGGGAACGGGAACGGGAACGGGAACGGGAACGGGAACGGGAAGAGCCGCGACCCACATCGCCCCGGACGGCCTGAGCGGCCACGCACCGCGCGGGCGAGCCCCTCCCGCGTGGCGGGTGTGAGGGCCGCTCCGCGCTCGGGCTGGGCGTGGCCGACCTCCCTACGGTCGGTCGGCCACGCCCAGCCCTCCCGCCTCGCTCAGGCCGGCCAGGCCTCGATCGCGGCCAGCCAGTCCGCGGGGCGGGCGTCGGACGGCATGCGCCAGTCGCCGCGCGGCGAGAGCGCGACGTTGCCGACCTTCGGCGCGTCGGCCGTGCACGAGCGCTTGAACTGGTGCTGGAAGAAGCGGGTCACGAACACGCGCAGCCAGCGCTTGAGCGTGGCCGCGTCGTAGCGCCCGCCGAAGGCCGCCGTCGCGAGGTCGAGCACGCGGCCGGGGCGGGCCCCGAACCGGACCGTGTGGTAGGCGAAGAAGTCATGCAGCTCGTAGGGGCCGATCGCCGACTCGGTGAGCTGCGCGATCTGGCCCTCGGCGTCGGCCGGGAGCAGCTCGGGCGAGATCGGCGTGTCGAGGATCCGGAACAGCACGTCGCGGAGCGCCTTCGGGTCGCCCGCGGCCCACGTGGGCGCGCGCTCGTTGGCGACCCAGCGGATCACGAACTGGATCAGGGTCTTGGGGACGCCCGCGTTCACGTCGTAGTGCGAGATGTGGTCGCCCGTGTAGGTCGACCAGCCGAGCGCCTTCTCCGAGAGGTCGCCCGTGCCGACGACGAGCGCGCGGTGCTGGTTCGAGAGCGTCATGAGCACGAGCGTGCGCAGGCGGGCCTGCACGTTCTCGAGCGAGACGTCGCCCAGCTTCGGGTCGGCCCGCAGGCGCGCGAGCAGGTCGTCGACCGTCGCGGCGCCCTCGGCCGCGGCGTGGCCCGTCGTCGCGAGCACGGCGCGCGAGAGCTCCGAGACGCCGATCGTGTCGAAGCTGGCCCCGAGCGCGCGCGCGAGCTCCTCGGCGCTCGAGCGCGTCCCCGCGGTCGTGCCGAGGCCCGGCATGGTGACGGCGAGCAGGCGCTCGCGCGGGAGCCCCATGAGGTCGAGCGCGCCCGCGGCGACGAGCGCGGCGTGCGTCGAGTCGAGCCCGCCCGAGACGCCGAGCACGAGCCGGTCGGAGCGCGTCGCCGAGAGCCGCGTCACGAGCGCGTTCGTCTGGATCTCGAAGATCTCCCAGCAGCGCCGGGCGAGCGTGGCCGGGTCGCGCGGGAGGAACGGGTGCGCGGGGACCTCGCGGCGGAGCGGGGCCGCGGGCCAGCCGCCCGCCGTGAAGGCGACGCGCCGGGGCGCGGGCCCGCGCGCGAGCACGGCCGCGGCGCAGTCGCCGAACGTGTTCGTGCGCCGGCGCTCGTGCACGAGCAGCTCGAGGTCGACGTCGCACACGACGAGCTGGCCTTCGCGCGCGAACCGGCGCGACTCGGCGAGCGCGTGCCCGTTCTCGAACACGAACGCGTCCGCGTCGAAGGCCAGGTCCGTCGAGCTCTCGCCGGGCCCGGCGGCCACGTAGGCGTAGGCGCACTTGGCCCGGTCGGACGCCGCCCCGCAGAGGAGCCGGCGCAGCTCGGCCTTGCCGACGATGAAGTTCGAGGCCGAGAGGTTGCAGACGACGGTCGCGCCCGCGGACGCGAGCCAGGCGTGCGGGGGCTGGTGGACCCACAGGTCCTCGCAGACCTCGACGCCGACCGCGAGGTCGGGGACGTCCGACGCCTCGAACACGAGGTCGGTCCCGAACGGCGCGCGGCCGCCGTCCGGCCCGAGGTCGACGGTCGCCCCGGGGGCCACCTCGAGCCCGGGGCGGAACCAGCGCGCCTCCTCGAACTCGCCGTAGGTCGGCAGGTAGGCCTTGGGGACGAGCCCGAGCACGCGGCCGCCCGCGAGCGCGGCCGCGACGTTGTAGACGCCGGGGCCCGCGTGGAGCGGCAGGCCCACGAGCGCGAGCGGGCGCAGCCCGGCGCCCTCGCGCGCGAGCCGGAGCAGGCCCGCGCGGCAGGCGTCGAGGAGCGCGCGCGAGTGGAGCAGGTCGCGCGCCGAGTAGGCCGAGAGGCCCAGCTCGGGGAACACGACGACGTGGCAGCCCTCGGCGTCGGCGCGCCGCCACAGCTCGAGCGTGCGCTCGACGTTGCCCGAGACGTCGGCCGGGCCCACGACGGGCACGGCGCAGGCGATGCGTGCGAAGCCTTGCATGGCGGGCACGTCAACCGGCGGGGGCCGGGGTGTCAATGGGCGCCCGCGTGGGCGGGCGGCGGCGGGGTCAGCGCCGGGGGCGCGCGGAGGCCAGGCCGTTGGCGACGAAGCCGCTCGCGATGCAGCCGAGGAGGAAGGCCTGGGCGCCGACCCGCCCGGCCCACGCGGCGTGGCCCGGCGCGGCGAGGGCGGCCGCGAGCGTGAGGACCGGGACGGCCACGAGCGCGAGCGTGTAGGCGGCCATGGCCTTGCGCGGCCAGCCCGCGTCGCAGGCGTGGATCGCCGAGACGGGCAGGAGGAGGAGCCCCGCCCCGATCGCCGCGAAGGACGCGAGCGCGCTCCCGGTCGCGAGCCAGACCCCGGCCAGGACGAGCGCGACGGCGAGCGTGACCCCGACCAGGTTCGCGCCGCGGCGCTGGTCGTCGTCGAGCGCGTGGCGCCCGAAGCGGTCGAGCCGGAGGGCCAGGTTGAACAGGGGCTGCCCGAGCCAGGTGAGCAGCGCGAAGGCCACGTAGAGCCCGACCAGCGGGTAGAGCCAGGGCGCGCGCTCGGGGTGCTCCCGCGCGTGGGAGAGCACGAGGCGGTAGCCCAGGTAGCCGCCCAGGATCACGCCCCACTGCTGGCCGGTCGTGAGCCGGCTCATGAATAGCAGGTAGCGGAGGAGGAGCGCGTAGAGCCGGTAGCGCGCCTGGAGCGCCTGGACGATCCCGGCCCGCGCGGCGTCCTCGGTCGGGTCGAGGCGGAGCGCCTCCTGGAAGTGCGTGAGCGCGCCCTGGGCGTCCCCGGCGTGGAGCCGCGCCCAGCCGGCGGCGGTGTGGGTCGCCGCGTCGTCGGGGTCGCGCGCGAGCGCGCGCTGGAGCTCCGCCTGGGCCTCGTCGCGCCGGCCGGCCTGCACGAGCGCGACCGCGCGGAGCTGGGAGCACCCGCCGTGCTCGGGGTCGAGCGCGAGCCCTGCGTCGGCCGCGGCGAGCGCGTCGGCCCAGCGCCGCTGCGCGAGGCGGGCCTGCCCGAGGAGCGCGCGATGCCCCGGGTGGTCCGGCTCGAGGCGGATCGCCTCCTCGGCCGCCGACGCCGCCTCGGCCTCGCGGCGGCGCGCGAGGAGCACGCGCCCCAGGGCGTGGTGGGCGAAGCCCTCGTCGGGCCCGCTCGCGACGGCCTGCCCGGCCGCGCCCTCGGCCGCGTCGAGCCGGTCCTGGCCCGTGAGGGCCAGCGCGAGGAGCGCGAGCGCGAGCCAGTCGCCCGGGTCCCGGGCGAGCGCCTGGCGGAGCTCCGCCTCGGCCTGGGCGTGGCGGCCCTGGTCGAGCAGGAGCTGGGCCCGCCGCAGGTGGGCGTCCTCGCTCACGCGCGGCTCACAGCTTCAGGTAGGCGAGCACGTCGTCGTAGAGCCCGCCCTGGTTCGCGTAGAGCGCGTGGTTCCTGGC
Source organism: Planctomycetota bacterium (assembly GCA_024711205.1). Classification (GTDB taxonomy): domain Bacteria; phylum Planctomycetota; class J058; order J058; family J058; genus JANJTH01. The sequence goes on from JANJTH010000842.1 coordinate 4,909, forward strand.
CGTCGAGAACCACTCCTTGGTCGAGGGCCGGGTCGCCTTGACCTGCGCGAGCAGGTCCTTCGTCGCGAGGGGCGCGAGCCCGCCCCGCTTGATCGCCTCCTCGAGCTTCGCCTCGACCGCGCGGTCGACGAGCCCCTTGAGGTCCGCCCCCGACAGGCCGTCGGTCTTGCGCGCGACCGCCGCGTGGTCGATCGCCTCGGTCGGCTTGCCGCGCAGGAGCGCGCGCAGGATCTCGGCCCGGGCCGGCTCGTCGGGCGGCGGGACGAACAGGATCCGGTCGAACCGGCCGGGGCGGCGGAACGCCGCGTCGAGGTGCCAGGGGGCGTTCGTGGCCGCGAGCACGAGCACCCCCTCGTTGCTCGCGTCGACGCCGTCGAGCTCCTGGAGGAACTGATTGATCAGGTGGCGCGCGCCCGAGTGGCGCATGTCGCTGCGGCTCGCCCCGAGCGCGTCGACCTCGTCGAAGAACAGGACGCAGGGCCGGCGGCGGCGGGCCCGCTCGAACAGCTCGTGGAGGTTCTTCTCGCTGTTGCCGATCCACATGTCGAGCACGTCGGAGAGCCCGACCGACACGAACGACGCCTTCACCTCGCCGGCGGTGGCGCGGGCCAGGTGGGTCTTGCCGCAGCCGGGCGGGCCGTAGAGGAGGATCCCGCCGCCGATCGGCTTGCCGTAGGCGCGGTAGAGCTCGGGGTGCGCGAGCGGGTGGATGATCTTGAGCCGGATCTCCTCCTTGAGCCGCTCCATGCCGCCGACGTCGGCGAAGGTCACGCGCGGGCGCTCGACGAGCCGCTCGAGGTCGTCGGGCGCGCCGGGCTCGTCGCCCTGGGCCTGGCGCAGCCGCCCGTCGCGGACGGCCCCGCCGGCGCTCGGGTCCGGGGCCTCGCCCGCGCCGAGCAGGCGCGCGAGCTCCGGGTCGGCGCCCGCCTCGGGGTCGGCGTCGAGGGCCTTGCGGTGCTCCCGCGCCGCGCGCTCGACCTCCCCCGCGGCGAGGAGCAGGCGCGCGTGGAGCAGGTAGGCCGGCGCCGGGGCGCCCGACGTGCGGATCACGTCCTCCACGACGACGAGCGCGGCCGAGCGCTTGCCGGCCGCCTCGTAGGCCTGCGCGAGCGCCAGCTTGATCGGCTCGCTCCCGGGCGCGAGGCGCAGCCCCTCCTTGAGCAGGGCCTCGGCCTCGTCGGCGAGGCCGAGGCCGACGAGCTGGGCCGCGAGGTGGACGCGCAGCGGCACGTTGTCGGGCGAGTGGCGGAGCGCGTCGCGCAGCGGCGCGAGGTCGTCGGGGGTCACCGCGGGGGGTCCTCCGGCAGGTGCTGGGGGGAGGGCGGAGCGTAACCCGGCCGCACCGCCGCGACCGCGCGGCGCCGAGGGCGAGGGCGTGGGCCGGTTGCTGGTGTCCCGAGCCAGAAGTCCCGCAGCGAGGTCCGGGGGCATGGTCGCCGCTGGCAAGGCGCGAGGAGGCCACCCATGCGGCGCATGATGGCCGACGAGCAACGCAGCCAGCGGCGACGAGGACCCGGACTTGGCGCGTGGACTTCTGGCGCGGGGCACTAGCCTGGCAGGCGTGGCCGGGCGGACGGAGCGCGGGGGCGCGGTGGGGGACGAGCGGCTGCGCCGCGCCGAGCGGGCGCTCGCCCTCGCCCCGGAGGACCACGCCGGCTGGCTCGGGCTCGCGCACGAGCGGCTCCGACGCGGCGAGCTCTCCTCGGCCGTCGCCGCGGCCGCCCGCGCGTCGGCCGGGCCACCCGCCGTGGCGGCCGAGGCGCGCGCGGTCGTCGCGCGGGCCGGCCTCGGCA
>JANJTH010000847.1 GCA_024711205.1 Planctomycetota bacterium
GCCGCCGGCCTCGCCGCGCGCGAGGCGCACCTCGAGCCGCGCGCGGACGGGCCCGTCCCCCGCGCGCGCGACGTCGACCCAGTAGGCGCCGGTGCGGAGCGGCGGCCCGGCCCCGCCGGCCCGCGCGATCACGAGGCGCTCCGCGCCGCCCGGGCCGTCGGCCCGATGCTCGGCCTGCGCCCAGTCGTCCATGGGCGCGCCGAACCGCGCGTAGAGGTCCACGTCCGCCCCGTCCGCCGCCGTGGCCGTGAGGTGCAGCGCCGCCACGTCCGCGCCCACCTCGAGCCGGAACGTGGCGTGGTTGGGGCCGTCGGCCGGGAGGTCCACCTCGAACCGGCCGTCCCCCATGACCCGCCGCTCGCCGCCGGCGCCCAGGTCCGCCGGGCTCTCCGGCGCGGGCGCCATGGGGGCCGCCCCCGGGCCCTCGCCCTCGAGCCCGAGCGTCGCCACGAGCTTGAACGAGAGCGGCGCCCCGCGCCGCCCGGCCGCGTGCACGACGTCGACCCAGTAGCGCCCCGCCTCGAGCGGCGGCGACCCGCCCGCGACGAGGACGACGCGCTCGCGCCCGCCCGGCGTCGCGCTCTGCGCCGTGGCCTCCTGCTTCCAGTCGCGGTCGATCGGGCGCCCCGCCCGCAGGAACAGGTCGGCGTCGCCCGTGGCCTCGAGCGTGACCTCCAGGCGGCGCGCGCCCACCGGCACGTCGAGCACGAACGAGCGCCACGGCGCGCGGCCGTGGGGCAGCGCGCCCTCGACGACCTGGCCCGAGGTCAGCGCCCCCTCGTCGGCGCGGGCGGCCGGCGCGGCGGCGAGCGCGACGGCGAGCGCGGCCCAGGCGAGGCCGAGGCGGCGGGGGGCGGGGGCTGGGCGGGCGGTCGGGGGCATGGGCGGGCTCCTCGCGGGCGCGGGGTGGGGGCGGTGCGGCCGGACGGCGGGCGGCGCACGGCGGGGCGGGCTCAGGCGCTCGGGGCGACCTCGCGCGGGCGGGTCAGGCGGTCGGTGCCGCGCGCGCGCTTGGCCGAGCGCGGGAGCGCGAACACGAACCGGCTGCCCTGCCCGGGGAGGGACTCGACCCAGATCCGGCCGCCCTGCTGCTCGACGAGGACCTTCGCCGTGGCGAGGCCGATCCCGAGCCCGCCGTACTCGATGTGCACCTGCTCGGAGACCTGGTGGAACGGCTCGAACACGGAGCGGAGGTGCTCGGGCCCGATCCCGATCCCCGTGTCGCGGACCTCGCAGGTCACCTCGTCCTCGGAGGACGAGAGCGCCACCGTGATCCCGCCGGCGGAGGTGAACTTGAGCGCGTTGTCGAGCAGCTGGTCGAGGACCTGCCGCACGCGCCGCGGGTCGGCCCACACGACCCGCGGCTCGTCGGCGCCCTCGAGCCGGAGGGAGAGGCCCTTCTGCCGGGCCTGCTCGCCGCGCGCCGCGACGCGGTCGCGCGCGGCGTCGACGAGGTCGGCCCGCTCGAACACGAACTGCCCGGCGCCGCTCTCGAGCTTCGCGATCTCGAGGATCGACTCGACCATGTCGAGGAGCTTGCGGCCCGACGCCTCGATCGTCCCGGCCCCGTCGGCGCCGAGCAGGTTGCCGGCCGCCTGGAGCTCGTCGCGCAGGAGCTCGGCGAACCCGAGGATCGCCGTGAGCGGCGTCTTGAGCTCGTGGGAGAGCCGGGCGATGAAGCTCCGCTTCACGTTGTTCGCGGCCTGCAGGTCCTCGAGCAGGCGCGCGTTCCGCACGAGGGTCGCGACGTGCCGGGCGACGACCTCGAACAGGCGGCGCGCGTTCGCGTCGATCGGCGTCGCCGACTCCATGCCCAGGACGCCCGGGACGTCCTCGCCCGTGTCGAGCGGGAAGCCCTCGAACCGGGTCGGGAGCGCGCCCGCGCCGGGGAGCTCCGCGTGCTTCGCGGCGTCGTCGAGCGCCACCTCGGCGACGGGGACCCCGCGCAGGAGCGGGACGCGCTGCTCGGCCGGGTCGCGCCGGCCCGCGCTCCGCTCGGGGGCGTCCGGGTCCTCCTGCGTCGCCGCCGCGACGAGGTGGAGGCAGCGGTCGCGCGGGCAGCGGTCGGCCCACGGGCAGCGGTCGCAGCGGTCGGGCGGGCCCAGGAACCACACGAGCACGCGGTCCACCTCGCGGCGGCCGGCCAGGTGGTCGGCCGCGACGGCGGCGACGGCCTGCGGCGAGGTCTGGCGCGACAGGCGGAGGTGCAGGTCGTTGATCCACGCCCCGCGCATGAGCTCGTTCGTGTAGGCCTCGAGGAGGTCGCGGTACTTCTCGCGGCGGCGGGCGAGCCGGGCCGTGAGGTCGGACGAGCGCAGGCGCTCGGCGTCGCTCGCGGTGGCCTCGGGCGCGCCGCCCTCGGCCGCGTCGTGGGCCAGGCGCTCGAGCACGAGCCGGTCCGTGGAGAACGAGAGCGAGGGGAGCTGCGCGAGCGGGAAGTACGCCGCCTCGTCGACCTCCCCCCCCGCGCGGGGCGCCTCCACGCCGCCCGGCGAGGCGGGCCGGACGCGGAACCACGAGCCGACCGTGGGCTCCTCCGGGTCGTGGAGGTTCGAGTGGACCTCGTAGGCGGCCTCGACCTCGACCCGGAGCCCGGCCTGCTCGAGGACCGCGCGCGCCACCGCGTCCCGGGCCTCCTCGCCGACCTCCACGACCCGCCCCGGGAGGCAGTAGAGCCCGGCGCCGAGCCGCGCGTCGGGGCGACGGCGCACGAGCAGGACCTCCTGCGCGGCGCCGGCGCCGCGCGTCAGGAGCGCGGAGACCGCGGCGCCCGTGCGCACGACGACGCGGCGCGTGCACTCGGGGCAGACGAGCGCCAGGCGCTCCGCGGCCGCCGGCAGCGCGTCGAGGGGGCAGCCGCAGGCGGGGCAGTAGCGTGCGAGCATGGGCCCGACTCTACCCGCCGGCTCCGCGCCGCGGGGGCGATGGACCCGCGACCCGGGGACGGCTCTCATCCAGGGCCCGAAGGCCGGCGGAGGACGACGATGCGCGAGGGGCGAGGGGACAGCGCGGACGGCCACGGCGCCGACGGGCCCGCGGGCGACGCGGCGGAGCGCCTGGAGAGCGGGGTCGCCCATCCGTTCGCGGGGCTCCCCGAGGACACGCGCCCGCGCCGGGAGCAGCTCCACGAGGCGGTCGCGGCGGCGCTCGCCGCCCACCGCGAGGACCTCATCGCGCTGGGGGCCCCGGGGGGGCTCGACCCGACGGCGACCGCCCGCGCGGTCGTCGGGCGGGAGCGCGGGGGCGACCTCCCGGGCGAGCCCGCGCCGGAGGCCGACGGGCCGGAGCTGCTCGGCGTCGACGAGGCGGTCGCGCTCGCGCGCGCGCTGGGCGCCGACGACGACGCGGCCGCGCGCCGCGCGAGGGCCGCGACGTCGGCGCTCGCGCGCGACGAGGCGCGGGACCTGTTCGGCTGCCGCGACCTGTTCGAGGTCGCCGCGCGCGCGCTCGCCCGGTGGGCCGCGGACCCGGCCCTCGGGCCGGCCGTGGGCCTCGGGCAGGTGGTCGTCACGCTCCGGCTCGACGCGTTCGACGTGGAGGCGGGGCCCGCGCTCGTCGCGCTCGCGCGCGAGGCCGCGGGCCCCCACGACCCGCTCGTGCTCCAGGAGGCGCTGCGCCGCCGCGCCCGCCCCTGGTGACGCCTCGCGCCCCGGGCCGGCCCCGCGGAGCCCGGCGCGACGGACCCGGGTAGGCTCGGCGAAGTGGACGGGCCACCGCCGCACGACGCGCCGCTCGACACGCCGCTCGCGCGCTGGCTCCACGCCCGGGGCCGCGTGCCGCTCGAGCCGCTCCGCGCCGCGCTCGACGCGAGCCGGCGCCTGCGCGCCGCGGCCGCGACCGACCCGGGCGCGCTCGGCCCCGAC
>JANJTH010000861.1 GCA_024711205.1 Planctomycetota bacterium
GCCCGGCGGGCGGCGGTCGGGGCCCGCGCGCCCGTCGCAGCCGAGCGAGAGCGCCGCGACGACGGCCCAGGTCGCGCTCGCGGGGCCGCGCAGGCGCGCGACGCACGTCCCGGGTCGACGCCCGGGGGCCGGCGAGGTGCAGCGCGCAAGCGGTGGGTGCGCGGCGGCGCGGGGGAGATCCGTCGTCATGGCTTCGCTCCTCGTCGTGGTCGGAGCGCCGGGGAGCAGGCGGCGGGCCGCCCCAACCCGAGGCTGCGCGTCGCGCGCGACGCCCGCCGGACACGGCCCGCGGGCAAAACCTTCCCGCTCGAGCGCGCCGAAGGACGCGCCCGCGCGCGAGGTCGGGCCCACGCGACGCGGGGGCGAACACCGCGACCGCCGCGGCTCGCGGGGCCCTGCCCGCCAGGGCGCGGGAGGCCGGGGCGATCGCCGCGGGCGCTCGCTCGCAGCGACCTGGGCGGTCGTGCCGGACGTTCCCTCGCGGCGGCCCGCGACCCCGCGGCAGTCCGCGCGCGGGACCTGCCCGCCGGCGCGAGGGCTACTCGAGCCCGGGGCCCTCGACCGTGACGCGGGCGCCCTGCGCCAGCGCGACGGCGCCCGCGACGACCACGAGGTCGCCCGGCGCGAGGCCGCTGGCGACGGCCACCTCGACGAGGTCGCCCTCCTCGAGCCCCGTCTCGACGGCGAGCGCCTCGACCGACCGGCCGTCCGGCGCGAGCCGGAACAGCTCCCAGCCCGTCCCCTGGGCCACGAGCGCGCTGCGGGGGACGACGAGGGCGCCGGGGCGGGCCTCGACGACGATCGCCGCGCGCACGAACGCGCCCGGGCGCAGGTCGGCGCCCCCGGTCACGGCGAGCGTGACCTTGACCGTGCCCGTCTCCGGGTCGACGACGGGCGCGATCCGCAGGACCCGCGCCTCGTGGGCCTCCCCGGTCGCGTCGGCCGCGAGCCGCACGGCCTGGCCGACGCGCAGCCGGGCCACGTGGCGCTCGGGCACGCCCACGTCGGCCTCGAGCAGGTCGGTCCGCGCGACGTCGACGACCGGCGCGCCGTCGGCGAGCGCCTGCCCGAGCTCGGCGTGGCGCACGACGACGCGCCCGGCGAACGGGGCGCGGATCGCCGTCCGGTCGAGCGCGAGCTGCGCGAGCGCGTGGCGGTGCCGCGCCTCGTCGAGCTCGCGCCGGGCCACCTCGAGCTCGTTGTCGCTGAGCGCCCGCCGCCCGTGCAGGCCGACCGCCCGCTCGTGCTCGCGCTCCTCGGCCGCGAGCACGGCGCGCGCGCGCGTCAGCTCGATCGCCTGCTCTTCGTCGTCGAGTCGCGCCAGGACGGCGTCGCGCGCGACGGCCTGGCCCTCCTCGACCTCGAGCGCGACGACCACCCCGCGCGCGCGGGTCGGCACCGTCACCCGCCGCTCGGCCCGGAGCGTGGCGCTCGTCGCGTAGACCGCCGAGAGCGTCGCCGTCACGACCGGCGCGACGCGCACCGGGACGGCCTCGACCTCGGGCGGGCGGGCCGGCTCCGCGCTCTGCGCGGGGCGATCGCAGCCTGCTCCGACCACGACGAGCGTCGCGGCGAGCGCCGAGCAACGAACGAGGTCAACTGCCCGTGCGATCACGCGCACAGGATACGCACCCGTGCGACGGGCGTGCGCCCGGACGGCGGGCGTGCGACGATCGTGAACACGCCGGAGACTGCGGGCAGGCCACTTACGCGTGGCCCGCCCTGTGCACAGGCTCTCGCGTAGGGTGACCCCATGAGACGCTCCCCGTCCGCTCCGCTCCTCGCCCTGAGCGCGGTCCTCGCCGCCGCGGGGGTCGCCTCGGCCCAGGTCGAGGCCCTCGCGATCCAGGGGGACGACGTGGCCGGCCGCGTCGAGGTCGATCCCGAGACCCGCGCGGTCCGCCTCGCGTTCGTGACGTTCGGCAAGGACGCCGCGCCCGCGCGGACGATCGAGGGCCGGCTCCTCGCGCGCACCTCCGACCGGCTCCGCTTCGACTACGAGCGCGACCAGGCCGGCTTCGTCCCGTTCCTCCGCGACCTCGTGGGCCCGCGCCCGCGCGAGCGCGTCGCGGTCGAGCTCCGCCGGGGCACCGACGGCGCGCTCGCGGGGGAGGTCGAGGGCAAGGCCCAGCGCTGGGTCACTTCGCCGCCCGTCCCCGACGACCTCGTCGTGCTCGTGGTCCCGGGGCTCTCGACCAACCTCTGGAACCAATACGGCGTGCCCTACCTCGACGAGAACCTGGCGACGCTGCGCGCGCGCGGGCTCGAGGCGCGCCGGCTCGCGATCAACACCGAGGCGTCCGTCGCCGACAACGCGGCGCAGATCGCCCGCGAGGTCCGCCGCGAGGTCGCCCGCGGCAAGCGCGTGCTCCTGCTCGCCCACAGCAAGGGCGGCGCGGACACGGTGACGGCGCTCTCGGACCCGGCCCTGCGCGAGGTCCTCCCGCGGATCGTGGCCTTCGGCGCGATCCAGCCCGTCTACGCCGGCTCGCCGGTCGCCGACCTGGTCGGGCGCTCGCGCGTTTTCCAGGGCGTCGCCGACAAGGCCTTCGAGGCGCTGCTCCCGCGGGTCAACCGCGAGACCGACATGGGTGATCGCGACGCCGTGCGCGACCTCCGCTCGAGCGCGCGCCAGGCCGCGCTCGCGCGCCACCCCTTCCCCGCCGACCTCGTGCCGACCGTCGTGATCCGCGGCCACTTCACGGGCCGCTCGGCCTTCCGCCCGCGGCACGTGCTCCGCAAGCCCCTGTTCGTCCTCCAGCAGCTCCTCGAGCGCCGGCACGGGATCGCGTCCGACGGGCTCGTGAGCCTCGAGTGGCAGCGGATCCCGGGCGCCCGCGCCGAGGTGACGCTCGAGAACATCGACCACTTCGAGCCCGGCTTCCGGGGCGAGAGCCCGCATACGCCCTGCAAGATCACGCACCAGCTCCTCGACCTGGCGCTCGCGGCGGCCGCTGATCGCTGAGCCCCCGGGGCGGTCCGCTGGCGCGGGCCAGGCCCGCGCCGCAAGCTGGGGGGCGTGAGCGCCCCCGACCCGGCCGAGCTCGCCGCCGCCCGCGCGGACCCCAGGCGCAACCTGGGGAAGTTCCTCGTCCTGGGCGAGCTCGGTCGCGGCGGCATGGGCGTCGTCTACCGGGCCTGGGACGAGCGCCTCGGCCGCCTCGTCGCGCTCAAGCTCGTCCTGGCCGACGCCGCGACGCCGGAGGCGCTCGCCCGGTTCGAGCGCGACGCGCAGGCGCTCGCGCGCGTGGCCCACGGCAACGTGCTGCCCGTCTACGAGCAGGGCGCGCTGCAGGGCAGGCCCTACCTCGTGACGCCGCTCCTCGCGGGCGGGACGCTCACGGACCTCGTCCGGCGGGAGGGCCCGGCCGCGGTCCCGCTCGCGCGCCGGGTCGAGCTCGTGCGCGACGTCGCGCGCGCCGTCCACGCCGCCCACGAGCAGGGCGTCGTCCACCGCGACCTGAAGCCCGGCAACGTGCTCCTCGACCGCGAGGGCAGGCCCTACGTCGCCGACTTCGGGCTGGCGCGCCTCGCCGACGCGCGCGCGAAGCTCACGGCGACCGGCGCCATGCTCGGGACGCCGGCGTACGCCGCGCCGGAGCAGCTCGGCGAGGGGCGGGCCGACGCGCGGAGCGACGTCTACGGGCTCGCGGCGACGCTCTACTTCGTCCTCACCGGGCGCCCGCCCTTCGACGGCGCGAGCGAGCTGAACGTCGTGGCCGCCGTGCTCCAGCGCCCGCCCGTCCCGCCCTCGAGGGTCGCTGCGGGCGTTCCGGGGCCGCTCGAGGCCCTGTGCCTCGCCGGGCTCGCGAAGGACCCCGCCGCGCGGCCCCCGACCGCGGCCGCCTTCGCGCCGGCGCTCGACGCCTGGCTGGCTGCCCCCGGCGCGCGCGCGCCGGGTCGCCGCGGGCGAGGCCTGCTCGTCGTCGCCGCGCTCGCTTGCGCCGTCGCCGGCGCCGGCGCCGCGTTCGCCCTCCGAACGACGCCGAGCGCTCCGCCG
>JANJTH010000866.1 GCA_024711205.1 Planctomycetota bacterium
GCCCGGCGGGCGCCGCGCGCAGGCGAGCACGCCCAGCCCCACGAGCAGGCCCGTCGCGAGCAGCGCCGGCGGCCAGGGCGAGGCCCACGGGCCCGCGCCGGCCCCGGGCGGGCTCGCCCGCAGGCGCTCGAGCCCGAGCACGAGCGCGCTCGCGCCGAGCGCCCAGCCCGCGAGCGTCCCCGCGACGACGAGCGCGAGCCGCGCCCCGAGCGGCCAGCGCGCCGGGAGCCGGGGCGGGAGCACCCGCCAGCCGAGGAGGAACCCGGCGTTGAGGAGCATGCCGAGCGGCGTCACGAGGAGCGCCCGCTCGAACGCGGCCTGGTCCGGCGCCGCCGCCCAGAACCCGAGCGACGCGGGGACGATCGTGGTCGGGATCGTGCCGAGCACGCCCCCCCGCACGCCGCCGAGCCGCTCGATCGCGACCGTGACGAGCACCGCCACGACCCCGGCCCCGAGGGCCGACAGCACGACCGCCGCGTCCATGCTCGCTCCTGGGCGCGGCCCCGGGCCCGCGCCTAGTGTCCCTTCCAGCCTGAAGAGGTGGGCTCTCGCGAAGGGATCGTCGTCGCGGGCAAGGCGCGAGGGAGGGCGCATGGCAGCGCTCTGTAACCGACCGAGCAACGCAGCCAGCGGCGACGAGACCGAGCGAGAACCCCTGACTTCAGGCTGGAAGGGACACTCGAGGCCCGGCCGGAAACGCCGCCTCGCCTCCGCTCGCCTGCGTCGCCGCTCGCGTCGTTGGTCGCAAGCCCGCGGAGCGGGGTGCGGAGCACAGTCCCTCCAGGAATGCTCGACTTGCTCCCGCCTCGCGAGCGCCGACGCCCGCTTCGCGGAGGACTTCGGCGGGCTTTCCGGCCGGGCCTCTAGGGCAGCCGGCTGTGCGAGCCGTCGCAGAAGGGCGGGGTCTTCGTCGCCTTGCAGCCGCACCAGGCGTAGGGCTTCTTCGTCGGGCACGTCGTCTCGACCGGCGTGAACGCCGTGCCGGCGTGCGACCCGTCGCAGAACGGCTGGCTCTGCGAGCGCCCGCACGAGCACCACCAGCGCGTCGCCCCCGCCTCCTCGGTCTGGACGACGGGCCGGCGCAGGGGGCAGGCGGCCTGGTCGGGGCGCAGCTCGCTCACGGGACGACCTCCCCGGGGCCCCTCGGGACCCCGACGACCGCGAATGCTCCCCGGGCGGAGGACCCGCCGCCACCCCGGGCGGGCCCACAGGCGCCCCCCTGGCGCGTCCGGCTCGCCGCGGCGCGCCGGCCCGGAGCCCTGCGCGGGCCGCCTGGCCGCCTCGACCGCGGTCGCCCCCGTGCGCGCGCCGCTGGAATGGCCCCCCGCGGGCCCGGTAGGATCCCGGCCTCGCGATCGGGCCCCCCCATGGTCATCGTTCCCCACGACGGTCTCCGCTTCGCCCTCACCTACTGGGCGCAGCGCGTCCTCATGCTCCCGGTCGTTTGGCTCGTGTTCCGCTACCTGAACCGCGTGCGCGTGGTCGGCCTCGAGCACCTCGACGAGGTGGGCCCCGGCCCCGTGATCCTCGCGCCGAACCACGTCTCCGCCTGGGACTCCTGGGTCGGCTGCCTGTGGCCGCTCTCGAGCCGCCGCCGGTACGTCGAGCGCGACAGCTACTGCTGCGTGCTCGCCGCGCCCGAGAACGTGCCGACGCTCCCGCTCAAGGCGCTCACGGGGGTCCTCGGCGCGATCCCGGTCGACCGCGAGCGCGGCGTCGAGCAGCACTCCATGCAGGACCTCCTGCGGCTCATGCGCGCGCGCGGCCGCCGCGTCGTCGTGACCGTCTACCCCGAGGGCACGCGCTCGCGCGACGGGCGCCTGCGCAAGAAGGGCAAGGCCGGGATCGGCTGGCTCGCGCACCAGACCGGCGCGACCGTCGTCCCCGTGTTCCACCGCGGGGCCGAGCGCATGCCCGGGGTCGGCATGGCCCTCACGCTCCGGATCGGGCGCCCGCTCCGCTTCGACGAGCTCGCGCAGGCGCCCGCCGCGCCCGAGACGTGGCGCCGGATCACCGAGCGGATCATGGACAGCCTGCGCGCGCTCGAGGCCGACGCCGACCGCGCCGAGGGCCGGGGCCGCCCGCGCCCCGCCGTCCGCCGGCTCCTCCGCCCCGCCGCCTAGAGGCCCGGCCGGAAACGCCGCCTCGCCTCCGCTCGCCTGCGTCGTCGCTCGCGTCGTGGGTCGCAACGCACGGTCCCTCCAGGAATGCTCGAGTTGCTCCCGCCTCGCGAGCGCCGACGCCGGCGTCGCGGAGGACTTCGGCGGGCTTTCCGGCCGGGCCTCTAGCGCCCGGCCAGCAGGTCCTCGACCGCCCACACGCGCGCGAAGCCGTCGCCGCACACGACCACGCGCGCGCCGCCGGAGTCGAGCGCGATCGTGCGCGGCTCGCGGGGGAGCGTCACGACCCGCCGGGGCGCGCGCCCCGTCGCGGCCGCCCACGCGACGACCCGGTGCTCGGGGGCGCCCGCCTCGCTCCTCCCCGTCGTGATCCCCAGCACGTGGGCGCCGTCCGGGGTGACGGCGAGCCCGGAGATCCGCTCGAACACGAGCTCCTCCTCCCCGCCGACGTGGAGCTCCAGGAGGCGCTCGAGCCCGCCGCCCGCCGGCCGGACGCGCGCGGCCAGGCCGATCGCGTTGCCCACGTAGACGGCGGTCGGGTCGCGAGGGTCGCCGGTCACCACCCGCGCCTCGGGGAACTCGTAGGGCCCCTCCGCGCGCGCCCAGGGCGGCGCGAGCCGGTAGAGCGCCGCGCTCGTGTCGAGCGGCCCGCCCTCCTCGGGGCGGAACACGGCCCACACGACCTCGCCGGCGGCGTCCCAGGTGAGGACCCCTTGCAGGCCCGGCCCCCGGGCGACCTCGACCCGCGCCCGGCGCGCGCCGCCCTCGAACACCTCGACGACGCCCGCGCCGGTCGCGACCGCGAGGCGGTCGCCGCGGCCGGCCACGGCGACCGCCTGCCGGACCTCGGCGAGCCCGGGCGGCGGCGGCCCGGGCAGCGCCACGACGCCGTGGGTGCTGCGCGTCACCTGCACCGCGAGGAGCGACCCGCCGCCCGCCGACGCCGCGCGGAGCCGCCCGTCGGGGTCCACGGCGACGAGGTCGAGCCGCTGCGCCGGCGTGCGCGGGTGAGACCAGCGGAGGGCGCGCCCCTGGATCTCGACGGCCACGACGTCACCCCCGACGAAGCACCCCGCGAACGATCCGCGCAGCGCGACCTCGAGCGACGCCCCGCGCGTCCACGGGTCGACCGCCGGCCGCGCCGCCGCGCCGTCGGCCCCCGGGGCCGCACCGCCGCCCGGGACCCGGGGCCCCGACCCTGCGCCCACCTCCTGCCCGCCCGGCGCGGACCCCGGCCCGCCTGCGCCCACGTGAGGCTCATCGCGCGCCCGCCCCGGGACCGGCCGGACGACCTCGGGTGGCTCGGCCGCGATCGACCCGAAGGCCGCCCAGGTCGCCGCCCCCAGCAGGAGCGCGCCGAGGGCGACCGCGCCGACGGCCGCCGCGCGGCGCCCCGCCGGCCGGGGGCCCTCCCCCGGCTCGGCGAGCGCTTCGGCGAGCGCGCGCGCGACCTCCTCGGCGCCCACGAAGCGCTCCTCGGGCGCCTTCGCCAGGCAGCGCAGGACCACCCGCTCGAGCGCGCGCGGGAGGCCGGGGGCCAGCGCCGAGGGGGGCGCGACGGCGCGCTCGACGACGGCCGCCAGCGTGGCCGTGACCGACCCCTCGGCGAAGGGCGGCCGCCCGGTGAGCGCGGCGTAGAGGACCGCCCCGAGCCCGTAGACGTCGGTCGCGGGGCCCGCCGGGCGGCCCAGCGCCTGCTCGGGCGCCATGTAGGCGGGCGTCCCCAGGATCGCGCCGGACGCGGTGAGCGAGCTCGTCCCGTCGAGGAGCCGGGCGAGCCCGAAGTCCACCAGCTTGGCCCGGCCCTGCCCGTCGAACAGGACGTTCTCCGGCTTCAGGTCCCGGTGGAGGACGCCGCGCGCGTGGGCGTGCGCGAGCCCGCGCGCGAGGTCCGCGCCGAGCGCGGCGGCCTCGGGCCAGGGCAGCGGCCCCCGGCGCAGGCGCGCGGCGAGGTCGCCCCCGGGGCACAGCTCGAACACGAGGTAGGCGCGCCCCCCGGCCTCGCCCGCCGAGTGCACACGCGCGACGTGCGGGTGCCCGTCGACGCGCGCCTGCGCCTCGCCCTCGCGCTGGAACCGCAGGCGCAGCTCCGGGTCCGCGTCGCGCGGGAGCGTCTTGATCGCGACCCGCGCGCCGGTCCGACCGTCGTGGGCCGCGAACACCTCGCCCATGCCGCCGGCGCCGAGCGGCCCCTCGATCGTCCACGGCCCGACCGCGCCGCCCGCCCGCCAGACCGCGCCCTCCCAGGCGCCCGACGACGACCCGGGCCGCGCGCCCCCGGCGCCCTCCGGGCGCGGGTCACGCACGGGGGCGCGCGCTCCGGCGCCCGCCCCGGCCCGGCCGCGCGCCA